>JAOABU010000024.1 GCA_026418195.1 Spirochaetota bacterium
CCAGGGCAGAGATCACCTCAAAGAAGGGATTCTGCGTAGTCGCGCCAATGAAAATCACCGTCCCGTTTTCTACCCAGGGCAGCAAGGCATCCTGTTGAGCCTTGTTCCATCGGTGAACTTCGTCGACGAATAAAATGGTCCTTCGGCCGTACAGCTCCCGGCTCCGTTGAGCTATTTCGATGGCCTCTCGAACCTCCTTCACACCGGAAAGCACCGCATTGAGGGACAAGAACTCACTAGCAGTGGTATTGGCAATCACTCGGGCCAAAGTAGTTTTTCCCGTACCCGGAGGACCGTACAGGATCAATGAAGAGAGGCGGTCTGCTTGGATCGCTCTGCGGAGGAGCCTGCCCGGTCCTAGAATGTGGTCCTGCCCCACGAACTCATCTAAGGTTCGAGGCCTCATGCGGGAGGCTAAGGGTTCTCGATCCTGTTGATGAATAGAAGAGAACAGGGGATTCTCCCCTTCCTGACCTTTTGGGGGTTTATTGGCCGCCATTTCAGGAAAAGGATAGAGAGGGTGGGAAGAAAAATCAATCCACTAATATATGATATTATTGATAAAATTAAGATATAATGTTATGTTCTTGGTAAAGAATGTCGATAGTAAAAAAGTGGGTATACCATGAGACTTAGCAGCCTTGGAACCATTTCTATTGCCCTCCCACTCCTTTTCTTTGCTACTCTCCCCTTTGCGCACGGACTGCATGAAGCAAAGCGGGTCCTGGTGATTCACTCCTACCACGCTGGGTACTCTTTTACAATGGAAGAACATCGAGGAATCGAAGAGGGCCTCCAAAAAGAAAAGCTGAAAGTAGAGCTTTTTACGCACTTTCTAGATGCGAAACGGTTTGATATCAACATACGGTTCCGAGAAATTGCCCGTTACCTTTCTTCCTTATATAAAACCTATACTTTCGATCTAGTGATCGCAACCGACAACGATGCGTTGAACTTCGTTGTACAGTATCGTTCTACCCTTTTCCCTAAAACCCCCATCGTGTTCTGCGGGATCAACGACTATAGTCCAGATCTTCTCAGAGGGGAACAGGGCATCACAGGGGTAGCGGAGGTTGTAGCCCTCAAAGAAACCATCGATCTTGCTCGATCCCTTTTTCCAGATCGAGATCACCTAGTGTTCCTCATCGATAACACCTCAACCGGTACTGCTTTAAGAAGGGAGATCGCGAGAGTCCAGAAATCCTACCCTTTTTCCCTCACCTTCATCTACCTCCGCCTAGGGCTCCTTTCGTTCTCTGAAATCAAAGAGCTTTTGAGAAAATACCAGGGGAAAAGCATCGTGTTCCCCCTTCAATTGAATCAGGACCGGGATGGAAGGGTGTACGATGTGGCAGAAGCTCTCGAAGAAGTCCGTAGAACAACTCAGGATCCCCTTTTTACGGTGACCGATCCGCACTACAGGCTTGGAGTAATTGGTGGCAAAATTACTCTACCCTATTACCAAGGCTTAGCCGCAGGCAACATGGCAGCCCGAATCCTGAAGGGTGAGGATCCTGCTACCATTCCTGTTCAGACAGAAACGTACTCCCCTTATATATTCGATTATAGATACCTTGAAGCATATCACATCCCTTTGAAGTCTCTACCAGAAGGAAGCCAGATCATCCATCGACCTCCCTCCATCTGGGAACGGTACTCAGAAACCATTCCCTATATCCTCATCCTATTAGTTGCCGAAACCGTAACGATTCTTCTATTGATCGATGCCCTTCGTCGGAACAAGCAGTTCCAAACCATGTTACAGCGGCTAGTAAAGGAAAAAGAGATGCTCATTCGAGAGGTGAACCATCGGGTGAAAAACAACCTGTCTACCGTAAAGAGCCTCTTGAGTATCCAGAAATCAAGTTCTTCAGACCCCTCGGTACTGGAAGCTTTGGGAGAGGCAGAAAACAGGATTCACTCCATCTCCCTTACCCATCGACTCCTCTATGGATCACTCAATAGTAAGACGATCGATCTCCGAACCTACCTGGAAGAACTCATCAGCGGCATACGGGATAGTTTTCAGACGGAAAAACGAGGAGTAACCATCCAACTGGAAGTTCCCCAGGTGCAGATGGAAGCAGATATAATACGAAATATCGGCCTGATCGTGAACGAGGCGGTTACCAAAGCGTTGAAACATGCCTTCAATGGAGGTGGTGGAAATATTAGAATACAGGTATTCCAGTTACAAAGAGGAACTCAACAACAAAAAGAAAGAAAAAATACAGCTCTCGTTCCCCGGAACACTCCATCCCAATGGGTGTTGATCATCGAAGACGATGGGAAAGGGATACCAGAAGACAAACCCAAATCCTCGGATTCCTTGGGGTTCACCATCATGGAGTCCCTTTCGGAGACCCTTAAGGGAGTTCTCACGATCGATCGTGTCCATCCCGGAACGAATCGACCTGGTACCCGGATAACTGTGGAGTTCCCTCGGTCTTAATTACTTACAAAGATTCCCATCCGTTCCTCTACCTTTATCCCAAACACGGTTTGGACGGTTTCTTTAGAGATCACCTCCTGACTCGCACCTGCCGCACATATCTTGCCCCCCCTTAGGAATACAGCATAATCGGTAAACTCCCTTGCCTGATTCACATCATGCATCACTGCGATCACCCTTCTATCTTTCTCTTTCGCCAATGTACGCAGAAGGGTGAGGACCTCGATCTGATTCCTGAGATCTAGATGCGTCACCGGCTCGTCAATCAAAAGAACTTTCGTTTCCTGCGCCAACGCCTTGGCAATGAGGATCTTCTGCTGTTCGCCTCCACTCAGCTCAATAACGTTTTCCTTCCATAAACGCCCGCACCCCACTTGTTCCAAAGCATAGAATGCCTTTTCCACGTCAAGGGCCCGTACCCGTCCTGAAAGATGCAGGGCGTGGGGTCTTCCAAGAAGAACGAAATCGATTACCCGCATTTCCATGGGTATATGAAGGGACTGAGGCACGTAGGACAACAGGAAAGAAACGTCCCGATTCCACTGAATCCGTATGCCCTCTATCTCCACTGTTCCCTCGTCGGGCCTCAGGATCCCTCCCAGGATCTTCAGTAAGGTGCTTTTTCCAGCCCCATTGGGCCCCAGAATAGATATAAAAGGCCCTTCTTGGATCGCAAGGGTGATACGATCCAATACCCGGGAGCGGTTGGGATAGGAACAGGTGAGATCTTTCACCTCTAGAAGAGCCATTAGTAAATCCTCCGGGAGGATCTCCACACTAAACCTGCGAATACTGGGACACCCAGTAGCGAGGTCACGACCCCAACAGGGATTTCCGAAGGAGAAAGGAGGGTTTTCGCCAACAAATCTGATCCAAGAAAGAACAGAGATCCTAACAACGAGGAATACACGAGGAGGGATCTATGTCGGGTTCCGGTAAGAATTCTAGCCATATTGGGAGTTACCAACCCCACAAAGCCCACCACTCCGCTCAAAGAGACGCAAACCGAAGTGAGGAGGGAAGCGAAGAAGATGATATGAAACCGAACCCGCTTTACCCGTATCCCATGGACCTGGGCAATGTCCTCACCTAGTACGAGGTAGTCCAGAGCTCGAGAGGAAACGAAGACCCCCACTGCTCCCAATAGGAACATTGGAAGGGCAAAGAAAACCTTTTCTCGGGTAGCGGAAGCCACGGATCCCATGGTCCACAGCACGATGGCTTCGATCCGATTCCGATGCAGGAACAGGAGGAGAGACACCACGGCACTGAGAAAAAAGTTCAACGATATGCCAATCAATAGAATGGTAGCAGAGGAGGCTCTCTTGAGTACCCCTAGCAGTAGAAACACCAGGACCGAAGTGCCTAAGGCACCAAGGAAGGCAAACAGGGTAATCCCCCCCAATCCCAGGAAACTACTGGGAAAACCAAGGAGGATAGCCACCGTACATCCCAATACAGCTCCTGCTGACACTCCGGTGACAAAAGGATCTGCCAGACGGTTTTGGAAGAGACTCTGGTAAGCCGTTCCACTCAAAGCGAGTCCTGCTCCTACGAGAAGACTCGCTAACAATCTTGGGAGCCGGATCCCTTCGATGGCCAAGAGATGGCTAGGATCGACCCCTTCCCTGAAGCCCAATAGAATACGGATGGTGTCTCGTAGGCCTACCGGGACTACACCTACCGACAAGTACAGAAAAGCCCCTCCCACGCAGAGCAAAGCTAGAAGAAAAGCTCCCCATTCTTTCCGGCGTTCGATTCGATAGAACTCTTCGATCATGGAATACTCTGCTCAGGATGGATGATCCTCATCAGTTGACGTAACCCTTCCACATTCCGGGGGCCCATCCGGTCGATTAGATCGATGTCCATCTCGTACACCTTCCCCAGCCGAACCGCGCGTAAATCCTTATACGGCGGAAGACGTTTCAGTTGTTCCGGAATATTTCCCCCTTTCCGCACGAGCAGAATGTCCGGGTCCTCTTTCAAAAGACCTTCGATACTGAACCGCCATCCTTTGATTCTATCCCCTACATTTCGGCCCCCTGCCCAACGGATTAACTGGGCTACGTGGGTATCAGAACCCGCAGTATAATCACCCTCATCTCCGAAGGAGATCATATAGTAAACCGTAGGTTTATAGGATATGGCCGCGGTTATTCTCCGTATCCTTTCTATCTGTTCCTTCATGGCCTTTACCTTTCTATCTGCTACGTCAAGCACCCCAAGCAGGAGTCCGACAGAGCGAATCAACCCATACACTTCTTCGTAATCTCGGTTTGCCAAACCTACATATACAGGGATCCCCACACTTTCCAACAGTTCTACTGTTTCTTTCTGAAAGTGAGAAGAGGCAAGAACAAGTTCTGGTTTCAACTGGATGATCCGCTCTATGTTAGGATCCTGCAATCCACCTACCGAAGGGATTTTTTTCGCTTCCTCAGGCCAGTTGCACCAGTCCGTTCGTCCCACTAAGCGGTTCCCCTCCCCCAAATAGAATACGATTTCTGTCATGTTTGGAGCGCAGGAAACGATTCGCTTCGGCGAGCTAGGAAGGCGAACCAAACGTTCATAAGAATCCTTCATCTCCAGGGGGAAAGAATCACTCTTTAAATCCTTAGCCTCAGCGGTCCTAACCTTCCTCTGTGTATCCTGATCTCTTCTTGCTTCAGTATCCTTCGACCCTGTCCCTGGTCCGGAAACTCCTTCCGCTTTCCCTGCTCCAACCAGGAAGCCCAAAGTCAAACTAAATGAAATAAAGACAACAGTCAGGAACGCGATACCTTTTCCCCACCTAAAGCGAAACGCCCGAATGGATTCGTATAAGTTTTGCATGCTTACCTTCCTTTCCTCTGTCGAGAGGCTTCGGTGTATCGAACTCCCACAGAAATAGTTGTCCTTGGAAGGGGATAGTCTTTGATCAACTGGTAGTTTGCCCCCAGCAGATTAGATCCTGAGAGAAGGAAAATCCAGTTGCCTCCCAACTGCTGAGTGAAAGATACCCCTATTGTGAAATAGGGATGCAGGGGAGTGGCATTCACGATAGTCGAGTATCGCTCACTCTCGTACTTCTGCTCAATCACTAAAGATCCCGTTGACCAGAGAATCTCTAACCCAACGCCGAACCTGTGCATGGGCTGGTAAGGCATTCGTTTGTCGTCCCCAATAGTCAACTCTCCTGTAAGAACATAGGAAAGGAGCCAGCTGTAGGAAGCAGTAATCTTGAAAGTTGGATGGAAATCGGAGGCTATCCGAGTATCTGAACCAAAAAACAGGGCTTCTGCAATGTTCATGGGCATCCACTTCTCCCCTGACGTCGGTTGCCAGGAAATGGCATCCTTCTGATAGGTAACGTAGAAGGATGTATCCAGGGTATACGAACCGGGATTCTTCAGTTCCAGCACCACATCCCCTCCCCACCCATCCTCTGGTCGTAGGTCGGGGTTCCCTTTGGCAAAAGAATCTTCTGGCCAGTACAGGTCATTTAACGTAGGTAATCGGAAGGTCCTGTACCAGTTGTTCTTGAGGGTAACGGAATCCGAAAGCTGGAACAACAAGCCAAGTTTGGGCACTGGCATCACCATCGCTTCGGTGATAAGCACCTTCAAGTAGGGAAATATTCTCACCCCATGGTCTAAGGAGTATTCTACCCCCAGGGCGATTCCTCCCTGGGGAAGAGTCTTAAAGCCAATGTTACTGGAATCCAGATAGGCAAAGGTGCCATCTATTGAAGGGCGGAGAATCAGCGAGGAATCCCATAGAATTTCCCACCTGTGCGAACCCTGCAAGGTGTGAAGCCTCTGGTTTGTATCGCCGGTAAGATCCGTGTATCGTGTCCCTTCGTAGGAATAGTCGAATGCCGTTTCCAAACGGGATACCGTTCCACTGATTCTTTCCCACTTATGTTGGAGAGTTGTCTTTCCATAAAAATCTTTTTGAACTCCAGGTTTTGAAGAGTTGAGAGAGCCAGGGATGTTCTTGTCCCCCCAATAGAAGGAGCCTTTCCAGAACAGGGTATTTGTTGCCGATTCCCAGATGTAGGAGGTGTCTCCCCGCAACTCTTTCACCTCTGCTCCATCCCATCTACGAACCTTATAGTTAGGATCTTGAAAAAGGAAATGGTTTTCCGCTCGAACCAATTCCATTCCTGCTTTGAATCCCTGCTCTTTCAAGTTGGTTTCATAGTCGAATCGAAGTTTCTGCGTATCCAATACGTCAGTGATAGGGGGCCAAACCCTATCTCCCGTACGGGTGACATAGGGCTCAGGAAGAAAGAATTGGTTCGTCATGGTAACACTCCACCTCATTCCTTCCTCTTTCTTCCGACGGGTGATTAGGTTGATCACCCCTCCCTGGGCCCCACTGACAGCAAACTTCATGTCCGATCCACCATAGATCACTTCTACCGCTTCCAGATCCTCTGGGCTAATCCGGTTCAGATCGAATCCTCCTGTTTGGGAAGAGTTCACCGGCACACCGTCTAAAAGAATCGCCACTCTCCCTGAACCATATCCCCGAAGGGATACCCCAGACACGCTCCCATAGGCGCCGTTCCGCGTTATCCCCACATGGAAGGCCTTTTCCAAAAGGCTTATGGTATCCGGAGCTTGGAGACGTTGGATTTCTTCTTTATCGATCCTTCGCACTTGCTGGGAAGCTTCTAGGGTAGCGATGAAGGTGAGTCCCTCTCCTTCTTCCATCAACAAAAACTCTTCATCCTTGATTCCTATTGGAGTCTTCTCAAGACTCTCGGTGACTTTTTCCTCCGCAAGAAGGTTCCGGGCCAGTAGCCCCATTGCAAGGAAAACATATACTAGACGCAGGGAGGTAAGAGTTTTCGTTTTATCAGTCATGGGATAGGATCATTGGCGCTGGTACTCACCATAGTACCCAAAATACCCGTTCTCTACGGTGTATTCCTGTAAAGCTTGTTGAGCAGTAGGCATTCCATCGTTGTTCGTTCCTCCTACCTTATATGCGGAGGCTTCTTTGACCGTATCACCCGTAAAATCTTTCCAATGAACCACATAGTAGGAGCCCACAGGTTTATACCAAGTACCTCCATCGGTGATTCGAATCACGATATAACCTGTAGAGGCAGTGAGATCTGGGTTGTTTTCGATGGTACCTGCAAAACTAACCGTTTTGTTCGCATCGTCGTACTGCTTAAATAAGTACCCTCCACTCGAAGAGTCCCATTTGATTTCAAATCCATCCCCATAGCCAGACTTCCAATACCCGACGAGTGAATCTTCACTCTTAACTCTAAACAGGTCGCAGGAAGTGATACTCTGGAGTCCCGCTACGAATAGGAAGGATACCAGGACTAGAACCATCGCTCGACTTGTTCGATGCAAAAGGTTCTTCGCTGTCTTCTTTCGAACGACCTTCGCTACCTCTTTGTGAATCATACGATACTCCTTTCCTTCGAGGAAAAGGAGTCAGGATACGAACCTATGGCCCGGGGATAGGTCGCATTCCAGACTCACTCCACGAAGTCTGAAATTGGTGGTGCGGTATACCAAAGTTTCCTGGCTAAGGGGTCGTAACCTCTTCCCTAGGGCCTTCCCAACCAATCTTGGTTAGTGGCAGTATCCAGGGATTCGTTCCCCATCACAGTTACGGGCTAGCGGAGGATTTGCACCTCACTTCCTTTGAAGTATACCAACCCCATCCTAAGCAACGAGTCCAGGGGTGTCAAGGGGAGATACTGGTGCTTCGACAAATCCCATAGTAGGAAGCTTTTCAGAGTTCCTTGCTCGGCAGAAAACCCCATAAAAGCAAGATGGTAGAAAGAATCGGCAGGTTCCGATATACTTGGCTAATAGGAGGACTTCGTATGCAGTTTACTATTCTCCATGGTCCTGTATTCAGTGTGTTACAATTAACGTTAAAAACCGGCGAAACTATTCGGGCAGAAGCCGGTGCTATGATTTGTATGTCCCCTTCCATCGAATTGAAAGCAAAACCTTCGGGCAAAGGGTTTTTCGGCGCTTTAGGAGCGGCGATGGGAGGGGAAAAAATCTTTACCTCTGAGTACACTGCCCTGGAAGATGGGGCGGAAATTGTCTTAGGACCTGCCGGACCTGGTGACATCGTCCATCTTTCCCTGCAGGGCGAAACTATTCTAGCCCAAAGCGGATTTTATTTAGGGGGAGATGCTTCCTTGGAACTGTCCGCTCAAGGTTCCCTCACCGCCATGATTGCAGGGGAAGGGTTATTCCTGCAACGAATTAGTGGTTCAGGAGATCTGTGGCTTTCTAGCTATGGTGCCATGATGCAAAGGGAGCTTGCCGCAGGGGAAGAGTACATTGTGGACACAGGGAACCTGGTAGCTTTCGATGGAACCATGCGATACTCTCTGACAAAAGCTGCGAAAGGTCTTTTTTCTTCCCTTGCCAGTGGTGAAGGAGTCGTGTGCCGGTTTCAGGGCCCGGGACGAATCTGGATCCAGACCCGGAACATCTCTGCTTTTGCCCAACTTTTGTTCCCCTTCTTCCCACAAGAAAAATAATATCAGACATGCCTGCAAATAAAAGAGGGGGCCTACACCCCCTCTTTTCATTCCGTACGGAGCCCTGCAGGAACAGGCGTTTCCACCCTCAAGAGGCTTTACTTCAACTGCAAAGCCGCTTTCATGATTGTAAAAAGCTCTGTATTGTGCAGAAGCCCTCGTACCCGTTCACTCCCCGGTCCTATAGCGCACGCATACAGGGGAGAGGCCGTATGGGTCTGACTGGCGAACCCTACCCTAACGTAAGGTCTCAATACGAAGGCTAAAGAATGCAGGTAATCGTACGAATAGTTGTACGGATCTGTTTTCTTGATCGTATCAGCGGCTACGAATTGGGCTTCCTCATCTGAAAGTTCAATTCCTGTAGCTTTTTTTACACTTTCCTTGATGAACGCTGGTGTAGGATTCTTGCCCCAATCTCTGATCAGTAGCTCGAAGGAAATCGTTTGATTTTTTATCAGGGTCAGGTCAATTCCCACATACTCTTTGCTGGTCTTACTATGACCGATGATGGCCATTCCACCTGTCTCGTGGTCTGCCGTGACAATCACCAGCGTTCCTGGATGGTTCTTAGCAAAGTCAATGGCTACCCCTACCGCTTCATCAAAGGCGATTACATCATAAATGGTAGCCGCGGCATCGTTCCGGTGGCTAGCATGATCGATCCTTCCCCCTTCGATCATGGCAAAAAACCCATTAGGATTCCGAGAAAGGATCCGTAAGGTCGCCTCTGTCATTTCCGCTAAACTGGGCTCTTTTGTGGCTTTTCGATCGATCTCGTAGTTCATATTCGCCATGTTGAATAGACCCAATACCTTCGGTCCGGTTACCCCCTTCAGTTCGGAAGCTGTACCTACGACGGTATATCCCTGTTTCTGCGCTTCTTCGATCAGGTTCCTTCCATCCTTTCTCCTACCCCCTGAAACCGATTCTGGAAGGAAAAATTGTTTCCTTCCTCCCATGAGAACTTCCACGTTGGATTTCAACAACTGGATTGCCACCTCTTCTTCGTTTGATCTGTGGGATACATGGGTCGCAAAGGCAGCAGGGGTTGCATCGGTAATCCCAGAGGTAGTAACCAATCCGCAAGCAATGTTCTTCTGGGCCTTTGCCAATTCGATAATCGTGGGTACAGGAGTCTTCCCATCCTCCTTCATGCTCAGTGCTCGGGCAAACATCCGCTCCCCTGTGGCAATTTGACCCGCAGCTGCAGCGGACTCTGTGACAAAAGAATCAGCGGTGTCATTCAGAAGAAAAGCGGTATTTCCAGACTTCATTACCTCTATCATTCGAAGATCTTTGCCCAGGACATTCTTACTGTACAGTTGGGTAGCCCAAAACTGCGTGTATCCCAGCCCATCACCGATCAGGAGCACCACATTCTTGGCTTGACCGTTTACCGCTGATGCTGCAAATACGAGAAGCAACACCAAGAGGATATGAATCCAACGACTCAAACGTTTTCGTTCCATATGCATAGAGTTACCTCCTGTACCGCCCATTGTATTGTAAGTTCTTTATAGTTGCAACGTTATTTTCATTTTCTAAACTCTTGCATTTTTTCTGATATCTGATATGTATATAGATATGAATCGATCCAATTCACAGAAGACGAATCCGATCCTTGATACCCGAAGCCTCGGAGAACAGGTCTACCAATACCTATGCAATCTGATCATCGAAGGAAGACTGAACTATGGTGAAACCTTGAGCATCAAGGGAATCGCCCAAGAATTGAAAGTGAGTCCCATGCCAGTGAGAGAAGCCATCAAACGGCTCGAGTTGGAAGGAGTTGTAACCATACACCCTAGAAGTCGATGCATCATCAAGGTTCCGACAAAAAAATCCATTCAAGACGCCCTGGAGATGAGGGAACTCCTGGAAACCCACTGTATCGAAAGTATCTATCGAAGGGTTGATTCCCAAGATTTAGAACGACTGACCTATATTCTCGAGCAGATGCGGATGATCGTGAATCGGGGGCAAGGACCTGAGGAGATACGAGAATATATCCGCTGGGATCGAGAGTTCCATACAGAGCTATGTAGACTTACCCGAAACGAATACCTGATCAAATTCTATAGAGAGATCAGCTTACACTTGAATATGAATTACATCTACAATATTGCCATTCCTCCCGATATTGCCACTACCCTTGAACATCACACCCATATTGTAAAGGCTCTATCGTCACATTCTCCCGATTCCATCGGACTCATGAAGATACATTTAGAACGAAGCAAAAAGAATGTCCTCGAGGGTCCCCGATTCGCTAACTTTCCCGAATCTGCTTAATCCATGAAGTATCCACCGTTCATGTCCAGCACTTCGCCGGTTATGAAGGAAGCCCCTTCAGACACTAGGAATAAAGCAGCTTCTGCCACCTCCTCTGGCTTTCCCAACCGTTTTAGGGGGATAGACTCAATGATCTCTTTCCGTTTCTCAGGACTCCATTCAGCGCTCATTTCTGTTTCAATCGCATGGGGTGCAATGGCATTCACGTTGATCTTGTAGGGAGCTAGTTGTCGTGCCAGGGATTTAGTGAAGGCATTCACTCCACCTTTGGATGTCCCGTACACCGGAGCAGCCGTTAGATCTCCTGTTTTCCCTGCGATGGAGGAGATGTTGAGGATCTTCCCTCCTCCATCTTTGATCATGAATGGTACAACCGCCTTACAGCAGTTGAACACTCCATTCAAGTTAACGTCTAAGACTTTCCTCCACACTTCCACGGTGAGATCCAAAAGAGTACCTCTCGCAATGATCCCTGCATTGTTCACAAGGATATCGATCCTTCCAAATCGACGGTGTACCCCCTCTACCATAATCTGAACAGCTACCGGATCTGTGATATCGCAGGGAAGAAATATCGCTTCTTTCCCCTGTTTAGAGAGGGCTGACGCTAGTTCAGTTGCCGGGCGTAAATCCACAAGACCTACTATCGCGCCCTCTCGTGAAAACAGTTCGGCAATAGCCTTACCAATTCCACGTGCAGCACCTGTTACAAGGGCAACTTTTCCTTCCAACTTCACGATAAACCTCCTTACCCGAATAGCAACCTTGGTAGGAATAGCACTACATCCGGTAGGAAGACCAATAGGGATACTTCAAGGACAATAGTGATCAAGAAAGGAAACATTTCTCGAATATACTCTTCTGAAGAGACTTCCATGATCTGGCAAACAGCAAACATGGCCAACCCAACGGGAGGAGTCATGTTCCCCATGGTAATGATGGTACAGAAGATCAATCC
>JAOABU010000041.1 GCA_026418195.1 Spirochaetota bacterium
CCGGAACAGAAAATTCCCTTAGAAGATTTCAAGGATTTCTAGGAACACAAGAGCAAAGGTATGAAGAAAAAGTACCGCTGGATCCTGCAGGGTGTAATAATCGGACTTTACCTAATCGGACTAGGAGGGGTTGCATTAGGGGGAAATTGGCGAGCTTTAATCCCCTTCCTTCTTCTTCTGATCCCCCTGGGAGTCTATCTCCGAATCCTTACCCGTGAAGCTCGTGTTTGTACCCATCAAGCTTCCGAGGGTTTTAAAACCCTCCTTTCCTATGGGAAGGGAATTGTACAGAATATATCTTCGCAACTTGAACATCTTCCCAACACGGATTCGCAACAGACCCGACTTCAAGCACTTTACCAGCGCATCGTGAAAGAAGAGGAGCTAAGGGATGCGGGTTCCCATATTTCTTTGGAGAAGATGGTTTCCCTTGTGAATGATTTTAATCAAGAACTAGAAGCTGTTATTAGGGAGTTGGTAACCCAAACAAAGTATTTGGAGGTTCGGGTACAGAAGGATAGCTCTTTAGAACAAGAACTGCAAAGCTTGTGTTCTATCCATCTTCCGTTGGAAGTGACGGATAAATGGAAGAATATTGCCTCTGAACGATGGGATGCCGTTTCTAATGACACGTTAGATAGCCTAAGCCAGATCAAGGAAATGGAAGATTCTAACGTTCGATTCGTGCAGGAGGTAATTACTCAGTTCCAGCGGCAGCAGAACTCCTATGAGATTTACACAGAAAGTTACCAGGAAAGTCTTAAACAGTACTTTTCCAAGGTAGAAGGTATACGTGCTGCATACGAACGAGATTTAGATACCTCCACTCAAGAGGTTCAGAACGCCTTTGCCCAGTTCCAGCAGATCAACGATATCGTAGGTCGGATCAAACTAATCTCTTTGAACATGAGCATCGAGGCAAGCAAGGTTAAAGGGTCTGGAGCATTCGGGCTCTTGGCTCGCGAACTAAGGAGATTAGCCGAGTTTACGGAAGAGACCCTTAAACGGATCTCGCAGCGGATCCAGACAACCCTAGAGGAAGTTGAACGCAATAAAGAAAAACAGATCCAAGAGTTTTCAACCATCATTGGAATCGTTGATCATTTCAAAGAGATATCATCGCAGTATGATAAAACGACGATTGAACTGACCGAATACATCCATCGGGCAATTCATCAGATTGAATTGAACCAGAAAAAAGAACGAGATATGTTGATGAAGTTCTTCCAGAACCTTCAGAACATTGCGATATATAAAGAGGAATTGACCCATGTAATCCACTACCAGAAAAACTTCCTGGAACGGGTAGATCGGATTGTACAACAGATCGTTCGGGAACACAAAATCTGCCGGGGAGAAGCATGTCCAGACCGTCGAGAGGCTCTGGAACTTTTAGCTTCATTGGTTACTACCGATGAAGAACGCAGGTTTATCAATGCTCTATACAAGGAATACTTAGGGATCGATCGGGAAGAGACCCATGGACGGCTATCGGAGTCGCAGGAAGGAGTTGTACTCTTCTGAACAGTATGTATGCTTCGAGGAGTGCTTTTGTAGGAGAAAAGGAACTTTCCGATTCCTTGTTCCGAAAGTTCACGGAATTACTTCAAGCCTTTTCCGGTATCACCATACGGGAATACAAAAAGTACCTGATGGAGTATCGGCTTCAGAAGCTCGTAGGACCGGGGAAACGGTTTTCCAACTTTCAGGACCTATACAAAGCCCTTGTTTCCAATTCCGAACATGCTCGGGTCGAGTTCGTGAATGTTCTTACTACGAATTACACTTACTTCTATCGGGAAGAGGTACATTTTCGGTTTCTTTCCCATTACCTTCGTACCAAAGCTCAAACTCAACCGTACCTTAGATTTTGGAGCGCTGCTTGTGCTAGCGGTGAAGAGGCCTACAGTATGGCAATTACCGTTGCAGAAGAGGGAACTGCGAAGCAGATCCAGGATGTTAGGATCCTTGCCACTGATATCTCCCTCAAAGTATTGGAGTTTGCTTTGGAAGGGGTCTATCCTTATCACCGAATTCGCGGACATATACCGGATACTTATTTGAGAAAGTACTTTTCCTTTGATCCACGGCATAATACCTTTACGGTAAAGGAACAATTGAAAAGTCTTGTTACGTTCCGATACCTAAACTTAATGGATCCTTATCCGTTCCAGAAACAGTTTGATGTAGTATTTCTTCGGAACGTTCTCATTTACTTTGATATTCACGAAAAGGAACAAATCCTAACAAAGATCTTTTCGGTCATAAAACCGGGTGGATTCCTAGTCCTAGGGTTATCAGAAAGCCTCGTAGGGGTACAACACTCGTTCAAGCCCTTAAAACACTCAATCTATCGACGGGATATACCTAACACATGAAAACACTGCCAGAATACTTTTTAAAACCGGGCGAAGTAATCTTCTCCAAACATTCCATCGTGATTAAAACAGTACTTGGTTCCTGTGTAGCGGTATGTATCCACGACAAGGCACATGGATGGGGAGGGATGTGTCATTACCTTTTACCGTATTCTCCCTCGGAGGAACAGAATAGTACGAAGTATGGAAATATTGCGATCTATACCTTGCTTCACCGTTTTCTCGTGAAGAATGGATCGAAACGGGAAGATCTAGTAGCTTCGATTATTGGTGGTGCCTTTGTAGTGTTTGATGAACGGGAAATTTTTTTTATTGGGGATCGAAACATTGACACTGCGATCACGATTCTAAAGAAGGAGAAGATCCGGATCCTTCATATGCACACAGGAGGTGAACACGGTCGTAAAGTCCTGTACAATACCGCTACTAACAAACTCCACATAGGGAGTTTAGAAAAGATCACTGTGGATGATTTGTATAATCCGAATATTTAAGGTGCGAAATGGAAAAGATACGAGTGCTAGTAATCGACGATTCCGCAATAGTCCGAGACGTGCTATCCGGAGCCATCGCATCCCAACCGGATATGGAGTTGGTTGGTACGGCTCCGGATCCGTTTGTAGGGCGGGATAAGATCGTTCGGGACAAACCCGACGTGGTCACCCTAGACATCGAAATGCCACGAATGGATGGACTGACCTTTTTGGAACGATTGATGCATTTTCATCCCCTCCCTGTCATTATTGTTAGTTCCATCACTACAAAGGATCCCTACGCTGCAATCAAGGCATTAGAGCTAGGGGCATTCGATGTGGTGAATAAACCGGGAGGAAGCCTCACAGTAGAGGAGGTAAAAGAAGAGGTCCTTCGAAAAATCCGGCAAGCTTTTGATGCTCGAGAAGATTTCCTCCGCAAATGGTGGATCCTGGCAGAAAAAACTGTCTCGGATCTAAGGACAACTACGAAAAAAGGACCTCAAATTAGGTCAGCGAAGAAACAATTTGGATTTTCACCGCAAAGGATGGGACAGACCCCCAATCTGTTAACCCAACTCGTTACCACAGAGAAGCTAATCGCTATCGGTGCCTCTACAGGGGGCACAGTGGCACTTGAAACAATTTTTCGAACGCTTCCGCAAAACCTTCCCCCCATAGTTGTGGTACAACACATGCCTGAGGGATTTACTACTCAGTTCGCCCAACGGTTGAATGAGTTGTGTGAACTGAGAGTGAAAGAAGGGGAAGAGGAGGAACTGCTAGAGGCAGGAACAGTGTATATTGCCCCCGGGGGTTACCATATGGAAGTAGTACGTAGGGGTGCGAGTATGTTTCTCCACCTCCATAAAGGTGAGAGAATCCAATTCCAACGACCCGCAGTAGATGTGCTTTTCCGTTCCGTGGCGAAACAGGTGGGGAAGAATGCGTTAGGAATCCTTCTAACAGGGATGGGAAAAGATGGGGCTGAAGGTTTACTGGCGATGAGACAATCCGGTGCAATCACAGTAGCCCAAGATGAAGCTTCCTCCATTGTTTGGGGTATGCCCAAAGCAGCGATCGATTTGAATGCTGCTCTTCGAGTCCTTTCCCTTGAAGGAATACCTGAAACGATTATTCAATTTGCTCGGGGAACCCTAGGAGGAGAGAAGATAAAGGAGCCTTAACACATCCGTTGCACTCCTCTTAGCTGAAAGGAGCTTTTCAGGGTATGAAAAAAAAGTTACCGAAATATTTGTTCTTTTTTATCCACCTTTTGGTGTTAGACTTGCTTTACACCTCTGGTATCGTGAACTACTTATTCCTCCATTCCATGATAGAAGGGGTAGCCATTGTGGTGTCTGCATCTCTCTGTATCATTGGTTGGGAGACTTTTTCCATTGCAAAAAACTCTCGGTTTCTCTTTCTTGCTGTTGGGTATCTTGGAGTGGCGTTGTTGGATACCTTGCATACCCTAGCCTATAAAGGAATGGGGGTGTTTCCGGGAAGTTCCGCGAATCTTCCTACTCAACTTTGGATGGCTGCTCGGTACATGGAAGCTATCACCTTTTTAGCCTTTTGCTTCTCTATCGGAAAAAACTTCTCTTTCCCTCGGGCCCAGATATTCTGGGGGATGTATGGGTGGGTAATACTGAATCTTCTTCTCATTCTAACTGGGTTTTTCCCGGACTGTTTCCTCGAAGAAACAGGCCTTACTCCCTTTAAAATTGCCAGCGAATACGTCGTTTCAGGACTTTTTCTATTATGTGTGTGGATAATTATTCGACAACGATCCGTTCAATCAAAACCCCAGGTGATCCTGCTCACCAGCGCTCTTATTCTTAAGATTCTTTCCGAAATGAGTTTTACTCTTTACACGGATGTGTATGGATTTATGAACTATTTAGGTCACGTATTCAAGTTTTTTTCGGTGTTACTCGTGTATGATGCGTTGATCGAGCAAACTCTTCAGAATCCATTCCAAAGCTTGTTCATAGAAATAGAACAGAAAAACGAAGCTTTAGAACGAGAGGTTTTCGAAAAAGAAGAGAAACGAAGACTCCTTGAACAAGAAAATGCTCAAAAAGAACAGCTTTTACGTGAGGTGCATCACCGAATCAAGAACAATCTTGCTTCCATTATGGGACTATTACAGTTAAAGCTAGAAACTACCCTTTCTCAGGAAACCCAGCTTGTGTTGCAGGAAACCATAGGGAGATTACAAACCATGGCTACCCTATATACGAAACTCCTTGTTTCTACCGAACACGAACATGTGGATGGAAAGGAATACTTAGAAACGTTGTTGGATGCGTTCAGAAAACTCTACACAGGGTTCCCCCGGGTGCGAATTGAGCAACAGATTCAACCCTTTCGTATGGATCCCAAAAGATTGTTTCTTGTGGGAGTTGTTCTAAACGAGCTAGTCACCAACGCATACAAGTACGCATTTGAAGGGAAGGATTCGGGTACCATCGAGGTAAGGTTGGAACATTCGGAAGGATGGGGCCATCTATTCATCCAGGATGATGGAGTAGGGATAACGTTGGAAAAACGAAGGGGATCAACGGGATATGGGTTGAAGTTGGTGGAAATGCTAAGCTCTCAGCTGAAAGGTTGGTGCGCACTCCAAAGCGATCAGGGTACCCAATGGGAAATCGCATTTCCTCTATGACCCTCTCGCTCCAGCTTCGGATTACGATCGTTGTCTCCTTCATCATTCTCATCGCTTTAGGGCTAGAGACCCTCTTGATTAAACGATCCTTTGAGTCCTACATCGTTACCCAAACGGAGAATCGGGTGCTTTCCATTGCAACACAGGTTGCCCAGGATCCAGAGATTATCGAAGCCTTCCATCTACCCGATCCTTCTAAACGGATCCAGCCTATTGCCGAGAAGGTCCGGATGATGACTGGCACTTCATACGTGGTAGTGTTCAACATGGATACCATCCGGTATTCCCATCCTGTTCCAGAGAGGATCGGTCAGCACTTTGTAGGGGGGGATGAACAGGACTCTCTTAAAGGAAAACGGTACGTGTCCCAGGCGCATGGAACACTGGGACTTTCCATCCGAGCCTTCGTGCCTATTTTCGATGCTTCGAGTACCCAGATCGGTGTGGTATCGGTGGGACAACTCTTGAGGGATGTGGAGATGGAAAGCCGGAGACTCACCTCGATTCTTTCGGTCGCTTTAGGTCTAAGCCTTTTTGTAGGAGCAGTGGGGGCATTCCTTCTGTCCAGGAGTATTAAGAAGATACTTTTTGGCCTGGAACCTCAGGAAATTGCCACGTTGCTGGAGGAACGGAATGTGATCCTCTCTTCCATCAAGGAAGGTGTACTAGCTGTGGATCGGGATGCGAGAGTCATCCTAATCAATGAGAACGCAAAGGCTCTCCTAGGTTTGAGGGATGTTCCAGAAAAGTGCAGGGTTCAGGATCTTATCCCTACTTCCAAACTGCCGAAGGTGATTCGCTCGAGGGAACCTGATTACGACGAGGAACAGATCGTGAACCATCGAGTTTTGTTGGTGAACCGAGTACCCATGGTGTCTAAGGGTGAAGTGATCGGTGCGGTAGCTACATTCCGGGATATGAGCGAGATCCGTTCCATGGCAGAGGAACTGACCTCTGTGAAACAGTACGTGGAAGGTCTGCGGGCACAGCACCACGAGTTCCTCAATCGGTTGCACGTGATAGCGGGCTTGCTGCAGTTGAAGGAATATCGAAAAGCAGTAGATTTCGTACTAGACACGGTCAGTAAAGACCAGGAGGTTTTAGATTACCTTAAGACCCACGTACAGGAACCTACGATATCGGGTTTACTATTGGCAAAGATTACCAGCGCTCGGGAACAGAACATAGAGATCGAGTTCCCATCCGAGGCTCGATTCCCTCCCATCCGAAAGGAGGTTGTAGGGTCATTGGTAACAGTGTTGGGGAATCTAATCCAGAACGCCATTGAAGCGTTACGAGAATCAGGAAGAGTACCTAAGAAGATAGGAATCCTCTTTTCTCTTTCCGAGAATCAATTTACCATACGGATACAGGACACAGGGCTAGGGGTTTCACAAGAAGCAAAGGATCGAATCTTTCAAAAGGGGTTTACTACAAAGAAAGAGGGAAAGGGAATGGGACTCTTTTTAGTAAGACAACAGGTGGAAGGGTTGGGTGGTTCTGTGGCATTCGAATCTAGCGAACAAGGCACAGTATTCACCGTGGTGCTTCCGAAAGAAAGGGTTTGCCTATGATTCGGGTGTTGATCGTAGAGGATGACTTTCGAGTTGCAGAGATCAATCGGAAAATGACGGAACGAGTGCCTGAGTTCATTGTGGTTGGATCGGTAGGAACAGGTGCAGGGGCCATCCAGTTCGTCATGGAGAAACCTGTAGATTTAATCCTACTGGATGTGTTTCTTCCCGATATGGCGGGCATTGAGGTACTGAAAGAAATCCGAAAAAGAGAGCTTCCCATCGATTTCATTCTAGTTACCGCTGCCCATGACAGTAAAACGATCCAGGAGGCATTACGGTATGGGATTTTCGATTATTTGATCAAACCTATGGAAATGGAACGGTACCAACAGGCATTAAAAAAGTATCGGGACCAACGCATTACGTTTCAGAAGGAAGATGAATTAGATCAACGGGAAGTGGACTCCGTTCGCTCTAGTGGCAGCGTTCCTACCATGTCATCTTTACCTAAAGGGATCTCTGCACCCACGTTGGAGAAGGTACGGGAGGCAGCCCTGTCCTTCAACCCTATCCCCTTCACCCTGGAACAGATGGCGGCATCCTTATCCCTATCCAAAATCACAGCTCACCGGTACCTGGAGTTCCTTTACCGAACAGGAGTTCTGGGGAAGGATTACCAGTACCACAAGGTAGGCCGCCCTACCGCCCTCTATTTCCCCAAAGAACGGCCGGGCAACCTGTGAAACTCTATTCAGTTTTAAACACTCGATCAGGTCCAGGTGTATAAGACTGTTTGCCCTCTTCACCCCTTCAATAGCCGCGGAACGAACAGAATGATCTGAGGCACGAAGGTGACGATTACAAGGTCTACGAGAAGCGCATAGAGGAAGGGAAGGGTGGCTTTTACGACCCGTTCGATCGGTACCTTTGTAATGGCACTGGCGACGAAGAGATCTAACCCAACTGGAGGAGTAATGCATCCGATAGCGAGGTTCACTACCATGAGGACACCAAAGAACACAGGATCAATTCCAAAGGAATGGACAATCGGTAGGAAAATGGGGGTGAGGATAACCACCGCAGCTGAGGCGTTAACCATGGTTCCAGCAATAAGGAGAATGATATTTACCGCCACGAGGAATAAAGCAGGTGTCTTTATGACCGAAATCACTGCCTGAGCAATCCGTTGGGGAAGCTGTAGGTTAGTGAGCATCCACCCGAATACATTAGCGGCTCCCACAATAAACATAATGATGGTAGAAGAAATTACCGCTTTGAAAAGGATATCGGGGAAATCCTTCAGCTTCAGTTCCTTATAGATGAACATTCCCACGAGGATGCCATATACAGCGGCTACTGCGGCAGCTTCGGTAGGGGTAAAAATTCCCCCATATATTCCCCCAATGATGATTACCGGCGTCAGAAGGGCGAAAAAAGATTCCTTGAAGGTTACCCACACTCGCGGTAGGGAAAAGGTTCCTTCTCCCGCCCATCCTCTTTTTTTCGATATAAAATAACTAACAAAGCACATGGTGATTCCCATGAGGAATCCCGGAGCGAATCCTCCCACGAATAGTTCCCCAATGGAAACGCCAGCTACAACTCCGTACACCACCATTGTGATGGATGGAGGAATCACAATGCCTACCGTTCCTCCTGCAGCGACCACCCCGGTAGCAAACTCCCGGTCATACCCTTTCTGTACCATCTCGTCAATCATGGTAGATCCGATGGCAGCGGTCGTAGCAGCTGAAGAACCGGAAATGGCAGCAAAAAACATTCCTGAAACAGCCACCACCTGCGCCAGGCCTCCTGTAAGGGATCCCACAATAGACTGGGCAAAGTTCACCAATCGGCGGGTTACTCCCCCTGCAGACATGAAGGCTCCTGCCAACATGAAGAAGGGGACAGCCATGAAGGAGAAAGAGTCGATGCCCATGTACATCATTTGGGCTACCATTACTTGAGGAAGATTCAATTTCACTAGCAGAACAGAAACGGACAAGCAGAGGGAAAAGGCGACTGGAACTCCGAGGAGAGTTAGGAGCATGAATAGGGCGATCAATACATAATCCATAGGGATCTCCTTACGGATGAGATTTGTGGGCATCAGGAGAGCGATACTCTCGGATGAACCTAGCCGTGTCTCGGATCAAGTATAGAAGCATCAATAGGGAACTGAAGGGAATAATCGCGTACACCAACCCCATGGGGATATCCAAACCCGGAGATCGCTGAAACATCATAGTATTCGCCATCTTGTATCCCTGGGTCAGGAGGATCAGGATAAAACTATATCCACACAGTTTAATGAACAGTTCCAGTACGAATCCAATCCGTTTGCCCTTCCACCGGTTGGTTAGGAACTCCACCGCTAGATGCCCATTCTCTCCCATAATCAAGGCCCCTCCAATGAAAACGGACCACACAAAGAGGTATCGAGCCGCTTCTTCCGCCCATTCTGCCGAATACCCAAATAGGTAACGAGTACCTACAGTTACCGAAATGATAAGGAGCATCAGAGCCATAGCGATTACCGAGACCCAGTACAGGGTGGTTCGAAGGACAACAAAGATCCGGTTCATATAGACTCCTTATTTCTTTTCGCTAAGCGCATATCTTACCCATCGGGAAAAGGAGGTTCGGTTGATCGGAGCCCCCTTTTCCCCAGGTATCGAATGAAGTAACTCCTTTATTTCTTTTTCAAAGCGTTGATCTTCGCGAGATTGTCGCGACCTACTGAATCGGCAAACTCGTCATGCACCTTTTTTGTGACTTCCATAAAGGGCTTTCGATCTACCTCGGTTACTTTCATTTTTCCCGTTGCACGAATTTTATCCCAGTATTCCGAGTCTTCCTTTTTGGATAGTTCCCGCTGCCATGCGATCGATTCTTTTGCTGCTTCCCAGAAAATAGACCGAACCGGTTCCGAGAAGGCGTTCCATTGTTTCATAGAAATGAGAACGGGTTCCGGAGCGTAACAGTGAGCGGTAAGGCTTGCGTACTTCTGAACCTCGTAGAACCGTTGAGTGTAAATGTGAGCTGCAGGATTCTCTTGTCCGTCCACGACTCCTTGCTGCATCGCGGTGTAGAGTTCCCCTAAGGACATAGGAGTAGGGGATGCCCCTAGTGCTTTCATCATAGAGACGAAGATTTTATTGGTCTGTACCCGTATTTTAAGTCCCTTCATGTCTTCCGGGGTTTTAATCTCCCGAACGTTGTTGGTCATATGCCGAACCCCATTCTCCATGTAACCTAGGAGTTTCAACCCTTTTGGTTCTAGTGCTTTGCCTAATTCCATCCCTACCGTATCGAGGGATTTGTAGGCGTGTTCTAGGTCATCGAACAGAAAGGGCAGATCGAAAATGCTGATCTGGGGCTGGAATTGTCCAAGGGCTGCGGTACCAACTAATGCCATGTCGATGGTACCGTAAATTAACCCCTCGATCAGGGTTTTTTGATCCCCTAATTGGGAAGAGTGGAAGGTCTTGATTTCGATCTTTCCTCCTGATTTCTTTTTCACTAGATCGGCAAAGTAGTCTCCTCCTCGAGCATAGGGATGACTGGGCTCTGCAATGTGTCCTAGTCGAAGGGTAAGGGAAGGAATTTCTCCCGCCCCCTGCTTGGAAGCGGCGCTCTCCTTCCCACCTCCTGCGAAAGACCCACTGACCGCCCATAGAAGAGTCAATACAACTATTAGACCTCGTTTCATGGATCTCCTCCTAATAAATGGATTCATTCAGTCCTGCATGCTTCACAGTTTGAGGCTGAAGGGGAGATCTGTATACAAAACGAACTTTTTTTTCATAAATTTCATTTATTTCACAAAGGAGCGGAAACACCGTTGAATGGCATCACCTGTTCAAACCCAAGGCGCTATACCTACAGGAAATGGTATAGTTCTTACAATACCAATTGCTTAGCCATCAAGGCAAAACGCATAGGGGAAAATCCATCCCGCGAGAATCGACAACGGGATACTGGGCTTCCCTGTAGTACTTACGGGTAATCTCAGGTAGCTGATTCTCCACGTAAGCCATAAGACTTCGGGCAGTGATTGTTTTAGAAGAGGTAGCGGCTTTTCCCCCTAATCCTTCCAAGATTGTGTATGTAAACGCCCCATGTTGAAGATCTGCGATCTCTGAAGCATACTGTTCCTTTGTGGAGGCAGCTATAATATGGATCCCTGTCGAACGGGATAGTTGCTGTAACGCTCGGCGATCTTCGTAGCCTCGGAATGCCAGAAGGGCCCCTCCTGCTTTACAGGTATCGATCAACATGAGCACTTTCTGAGCAGGAATTCTTTTTAGAACCGAAGCGAGTTCCGATGATGAAATGCCTTTTTCTTTTATTTCTTCCTCCCGCTCAGGGTATATCACTTCATGGGGAAGGAAGTACCAGATATCTTTACTTACTTCCCCATGGCCGGCAAGGTATATGATGACCGCATCCTGAGAGGACGTTTTTTGCAATGCTTCCAGCTGGTTCAGGATATTCGCCTTCGTTGCCTCCTGATTGTACAATTCTTTCACACGGACTTCATGGAACAGTCTTTTTTCTTTTCGGAAAAAGGTCACGATGCTTCGTGCATCGGGTTCTGCATAGTTCAAATTCAGGGAGGCATTCCGGTAATGGTTCACTCCCACTGCAAACAGATGTAATGTAGTCTCTTTTAAAGATCCCTCGCATCGAATCTGTACTTCTGCGGGAAGGGATTCGATCCGATCCTTACTAAAGGCAACTGCTCGGAACGTATTGAGTCCTTCAACTAATGGGAGAGTAAACTCTAGCCTCATTTCATCCGTACGAGCTGTTACTTGTAGACCTCGAGTCGATTCCCCAACTATCTTCCCGTTATGGAATAATCGGATTTCTCCAATCCCTCCTCCAAGATCTTTCGCTTGGATAACAACGGTGACCTTTTCTTCCTGAGTGATAGTATTGGGGGTAGGCTGCAAAATACGTACTTCAGGAGGCGGTGCGATTCCTTTCCGCATGTCTGCGGTACGGGGAACTTCTCTTCCTTCTAATAAGAAGGCTACGGCTAAGGGGTGGTAGAAGGTTTCGTAAAAATTATCCATGGAATAAAGAGTATTTCCTATCCGTACGTTCAAGTACTTCGCACCATTCTTCGAAGCATCGAAGTACCCTTCTGGTGTAAGGGCAATCCATTCCTGGTTTAAAAAAAATACGAATTGTACTTTTTCTGCTCCTGTAGAGAAATCCCACAATCGGATTGTCCCATCCATACTGCCCGAAAGAATCCAATCCCCCGCTTTAGAGAGTGCAAGGGTGCACACCGCACTTGTATGGCCTTTGAGGGTTCGAATCTCGGTGCCTCGATCCAGATCCCAGATGCGGATGGTCTTGTCCGAACCTGCAGAAACTAAATACTTCCCATCCGATGTAATCTGAAGGGCATGAATCGAGCCAGTATGACCTAATAGAGTACGGATCAGGGTACAGCTGGTTATATCCCAGATTTTTATAGCTTCATCACCACCGCCTGTGATGAGAACTCTCCCATCGGGTGAATACACAGCTGCTTGTGTAGAATTTGAATGTCCTTCGAATTCTTTCACTTTGGTTCCCGTGAACAGGTCAAATAGCACAATTCTACTTTTCCCTACGAGAAGATGGGTCCCCGATGGGGATACAGCGAAAACATTCATTCCCCAGAAATTAGTGGGAATGGTTCTAAGGAGTTTTCCGCTAGTTCTGTCCCATACCTCTACAGTACCTTTTTGATTATTCCGACCTACCAAAATCCACTGCTCATCCGGGGTAAACCGTAGGAAACTCACCATTCCCTCTCCTCCATATTTCCGTTCCACCTTTCCAGTGTTTTGATTCAGAAGGAATATGGAACCCCAGTTCGTGCAAGCAAGGTAGGTTCCTTTAGGAGATAGCGTGAACCCTTCTAGGAAGCGAAGATTATCGAAGGGTGTCCAGAGTTTCGAGTTTGATAGTTGACTGATATCCCAGGACTGAATCCTAGAACCTGAAAGAGCGAATATTTTTTTCTGATCCGCAGAGAAGAAAACCTCTGTGATTCTCTCAACTTCTCCTGAAAAACTCTGTACGATCTTTCGGGATCGAAGAGAGAAAACCCCCAGAAAGTAAGGGGCCATGGAATCGCAATACACAATATGACGGCTATCGGGAGAAAAGGAAACTCGTTTAATATGATATGTTTTCAATTCAGGGTAATCCGCAGTGTAAATTAGGGTTCCTGTAAGGGAATCCCAAAGCTTTAACGAGGAGCTAACTGCTCCAACGATGTAACGGCCATCCGGAGAAAAGGAAGCGTCTTCATACATTCCTGAAGCTTTTGAAAGCTGTTTCCCCGTTTTTACATCCCAAATCCGTAATGTATTATCCCGGCTGCTGGTAGAAATGAGTTGTGTGCCGTCAGGAGAAAAGCGTAGGGAATTGATACCTCCTGAATGCCCATCGAAAGTCTGTATCAGTTTCCAACTCGTTGTATCCCAGAGTTGGATTTGAAAATTTCCTTTATATTCTCCTCCATTCGCAACCGCTAAATATTTACCATCTGGAGAAAAGTCCAGCGCTGTAATTTCGTGACCATGATCCAGTGTCCTAATGCTATTTCTCTCCTGTAGAGTCCAAATTTGAATATCCCCATTCTTGTCTCCCGAAGCTATGTAACCACCATCTGGAGAAATTGCCACGGAAAGGACATCACTGTACGTTAACCAGGTCCGAACTCTCTTTCCTGTTTGTATATCCCAGACACGAACGGTTTTATCGAGCCCCCCAGAGACTATGTACCGTCCATCAGGGAAGAACGCTGCCGCTTTTACACTTCCCGCATGTCCGGTAAAAGTACGCACCTCTTTTCCTGTTTCAAAGTTCCAAATTTTAATGGTAGCGTCATCACTGGCCGAAAGAATGTATTTCCCATCCGGGGAGAATCGAGCTACCGTGATTTCCTGCGAATGTCCGATCTGTACGAACACTTCTGGTTGAATCTGACCATAGGAAATGGTGTAGCTGAAAAGAAGAATCCCAAGACCAAGAATCCCGATGATTCTCTGTCGGTTCCTCAACCTTTTCATTCTCCGTCTCCTGAATCTATTTATAACAATACTTTGGGTTTAGTAGGTTTTCCATCAAGAAAAACCATTATTCGGATTAAATTAACAGGTAGTTCGCATGAGGTCTCAAGTTTTTTATGGGGTTGTCAAAGGAAACAAATGGTACTTTGGAGGAATGGGAAATCTTTATATAATTCATTGCAGCACAGGAAATTGTTTCTTGCGTTAGATAGTGTTGATAAGCTACTTAAAAACTAGGCGTAGAAGTATACCCTTCCCGAATAAGGGAAAAGGGAAGCTAGCCTTTTTTAAACTCTAGGCTCCCCTGCTTTGGGCGATACCGGACTTGAACCAGTGACTTCCTGCTTGTAAGGCAGGCGCTCTCCCAACTGAGCTAATCGCCCGTAGTGGGGGAGAAAATAGCATAGGCTTAGGCTAAATGTCAAGTTATGAGGTATACTACTTAATCATGAAGATCGCAATTATTGGAGCCGGGTATATGGGGGCAGCATTCTCATGGCCGTTACGGGACAACGGACATGAGGTAAACTTGGTAGGTACCCATCTAGACGGGGAAATTATCCATGCATGTGAAACCACCAGGATACATCCAAAGTTGAAAAGACCTCTTCCTGAAGGAACACGTGTGTTTCCTCTGTCGAGAATCGATGAAGCCTTGGAAGGAGTAGAAGTGATCGTAAGTGGGGTCAATTCCTTTGGGATACCTTGGATAGCAGAGATTCTTACACCGAGAGTTCGCTCCATTCACAAAATCCTAAGCCTTACAAAGGGCTTAGACATAACCTCAGAGGGAAGGGTTCGACATTTGCTCCAGGTAATTACCGAAAACTTTCCCGAGGATAGAAAAAGGGAAGTACCGGTTGCCGCTATCGGAGGGCCCTGTATTGCAGGTGAGTTAGCCGGTAGGAGGCAAACCTGTGTAGTTTTCGGTGCAGAGGATCCTACTGTTGGAACCTTTTTTAAAAAAACCTGTGAAACGAATTACTACCATATCTGGACGACTACAGATATCTTCAGTTTGGAAGTATCCGTAGCATTAAAAAATGCCTATGCACTGGGAGTAGGGATCGCATACGGGATGCTGGACCAACAGGGTGGAATGGATCAGTCCAATGCTTCCATGCACAACCTCGCTAGTGCCATGTTTGCCGAGGGAACCTGGGAGATCGCTCAATTCTTGAAACGTACGGGTGGAAATCCGGAGTTTGCCTACACGTTACCGGGAGCGGGTGACTTGTACGTCACCACTATGGGGGGTAGATCGGTCCGAATGGGAAGGCTTCTCGGAGAAGGGTACTCTTTCCAGGAGGCTCTGGAGCAGATGAAAGGGGAAACCTTGGAGGCAGTAGAGATCATACGAGGCGTGGCAAGATGGATCGCTTTTCAGGACCAGCAGGGTCAGCTATACCGTGACGAGTTTCCCCTCATGCGATCTCTGGTACGAACCGTAGTGGAAGGAAAACCCCTGGAATTGGATATCAGAGAGTGGTTCGGTGGCGCCTACTAGTTGTGATGGTTTTTGACCTCGCCTACTCTCTTTACAGGGCCTATTCCCTTTGCTATCTTGAAGGAACGTTAAAAGTGGCAGGGAGTTAATGTGTTCTTAAAAAGCATCGAACTGTTCGGATTCAAATCCTTCGCCGAGCGCTGTAAACTAGAATTCACAGAAGGGGTATCTGCTCTTCTCGGTCCCAATGGATGCGGGAAAAGTAATATCGTGGATGCAGTAAAATGGGTTTTGGGGGAGCAGGCTAGCCGAAGTATCCGAGCCGATAGAATGGAGGATGTGATTTTCAATGGCACCGAGAATCGAAAACCCCTCAATGTTGCGGAGGTCACCCTTACCCTTTCCAATGAAACAGGATATTTACCCTTAGAAGTACCGGAAATTGTGATCAAGCGCCGATTGTACCGTTCGGGAGAAAGTGAATATTTCATCAATGGAACTCCAGTAAAATTGAAAGAAATCCGGGAACTCCTCTATGATACGGGAATTGGAAAGTCAGCCTATTCCATCATGGAGCAGGGAAAGATTGATCAAGTGCTCTCCAACAAACCCGAGGAACGGCGCACCATTTTCGAAGAAGCCGCAGGGATCACGAAATATAAAATGAAAGGTCTAGAAGCAGAGCGCAAACTAGAACGAACAGAAGAGAACATGCGGCAGGTGGAGGGAATCATTGGCGAGGTGAAACGTACCTACGATTCCTTGAAGATCCAGAGTGAAAAAACCATCAAGTATCGGCAGTTGAGAGAGGAAGCGTTTCACCTCGAACTGGATCTTCAACTTCTCCGCTTAAAGTCACTCCTGGAAGAAAGAAACCAAAAAGAAACCCAATTGAACCAGGTGTTGGAAAAACGTTCCACCGTCAAACGTTCCATCGATGGAATCAACCAATCTCTGGAACAGAACATGGATCTAGTGAACGAGATGGAATCGAAGCTGGTGGAAAATCAAAAGAAACTGTATGGAATCGGTTTGGAAAAGAATGGACTGGAGAACCAGCGGCGAATGTTGGCTGAGCAAATCGGGGAGTACGAAGCCAAACTTGTCACAGATGCTACCCAAGCCAAACGAATCGAGGAAAAGATTCAATCCTTATCTGCCGAAATGGTAGAGAAATCGAAGGCTTTGACAGAGTTCCAAAAACAGATCGAAGAAATCGAATTTCATATCAAAGAGTTCGAACAGTCAGTACAGTATGCAGAAGATCGAGGCAAGGCAAACCAGCAGAATATCCAACTGTTAGAGGGAGAGATCCGGCAGTTGGAGGCTCAAGATGAGATTCTTCGAAACGAACTTCGTACCATCACCGATGCGATCGTATCCCAGTTGGACGAAAAATTAAAGGAGAGCGGGTACTCCTATCACGAGCACGTACGTTTGGAGCAGGAGGTGAGGAATCATCTCGAAGGGGTACGGATCCTACTGCAAGGCAAGGCAACGCTATTGAAGGATTCCTTGCAATTGGCCTTTCGAGAAGGATCCCATCATCCGGATGAGGCTTTTCGTCTTCTCCATATGGCAGTTGACAGTCTAGAGGAGTCTTCTCGCAAACTAGAAGAATTGAGTCACCTTCTTCATTCCTTCATTGCAGCTACCCCTACCTTCATCGATGAGTTCCTATCACCCAAAGGAGTCATTACCCAAAAGCGAGAGATAGATGAACGGATCGCAAAGGTACTCTCTACGATACGTTCCAAGCGGGATCAGATCCTCCATCTACGGGCTGAAAATACTACTCTCACCAAGAAGATCGAAGAGTACCGGAAGAACCTGGAAGAACTACGGATGAATCGCGTGCGGATTCGCACCATGGCGCAAGGGGTTCAGGAAGCTATCTCTGTGCTGGAACGAGAACGAAGGGTACAGGAAACTCAACAGAAAGCTCTCCAGGAGGAGATGCGTAGAGTCCAGGACCGTATCCAGGAAACTCGCACCAAGCAAGACGCAATAGAGCAAAAGAGACTCCTGCTGGAGGAGGAAGAGGAAAGAGTACGTAGCGCTCTATCCGAATTGGAAGCGAGCATCAGTGAACGCAACCAAGACCTAGTACAAAAAGAAAAGAACTTGAAGTCCCAGATGGAACAACTTGCCCAGATTCAGTCCCAGGTGGAACGAATCCAGATGGAGCTTACCGAGTCGGTAACAGAGATCCGGAACCTGTACGACAATTTTCGGGAACGACATTCAAGGGAACTATCGGAGTTTGAACCAAGGATCTATGAGATCAAAGAAAGCCCCAAGGATCTTCGGGATCGGTTGAACGAGGTGCGGGAAGAATTGAAAAAATTAGGAGGGGTGAACTTGATGGCCCCTGAGGAGTTCGCCGAGGTAAAGGAACGGTACGATTTCCTCACGAATCAGTTGGAAGACCTCCGAAAGGCTCGAGAGGATCTCCAAAAGGTAACGAAGGAAATTCGCCAAGAATCTACAGCCCTGTTTCTCGATGCATACGAAAAAATCCGGAGGAATTTCCACCAAATGTTCCGAAGATTGTTCGGAGGGGGTAGAGCAGAATTGCGGTTGACGGATCCAGATCATGTTTTAGAATCGGGAATTGAAATTCTTGCCCAACCTCCAGGCAAGAGCCTGGAAACCATCTCGCTTCTGTCGGGCGGAGAACGATCCTTGACTGCTGTCGCTCTTCTCTTCGCTACCTATATGGTAAAACCTTCCCCGTTTTGTATCTTGGACGAGATCGATGCAGCACTGGATGAAGGGAATATCAGTCGGTTCATCAGTATGCTTATGGAGTTTAGCGCTAACTCTCAGTTCATCCTCATTACTCATAACAAGAAAACCGTAGCAGGGGCAAAGACCCTGATCGGTGTCACGATGGAAGAACCTGGAGTTTCCAAGGTAATTTCAATCCGCCTGGAAACTCAACCGGAAGCGGTGCATGCATGAGGTAGCCTCCCGAAGCATCAGGAAACGTCTCCTCTGGCTTAAGATCCATCTGAAAAGGATACTTGGGGAAATCGTTTGCCTGTCAGGTGCCCTATCCCTTGCAGGAGGATGTTCCACGTTCCTCACCTCGTCGATACCCTATTCTCTATCGACGCAGGCAGCTTCCGAGATAGAGGTTTCCATTTCTAGGGTTCCTCTTCCACCCCGAGGAGAACTGAAGGTATCCATCCCATTGGAACCTGCTTTAGAGGATGTCTCCTTTCCCAGTTACTGGAGTGGAAAAGGAGGGATTCCCTCTCCTGCCAATGCCGGACCATTCTTCCAGCCCGAACTTCGGGAAGAAGAGGAAGTCTCGTTTCCCCGATGGAGAAGGTTCTCGGGAACCTTCCCATCTAAACCCTTTTTTGAGGAGGCTGTAACTTATCCCCCTCTCCCCGCGCTTTCAACTTTATCTATTGTGGATCGGATACCTCCAGTGGAAAATCCATCCCTACCTCCAGGGAAGCCTTCTCAACCGACCATCCAACCAAAGGCAACCCCGCCTAAGGAGGATCCCGCAAGACAAGCTCCTCCTAAAGAAACTTCTAAAAAGGAGATGCCCATAAAAGAAGAACCGAAGCCCCCCCCCAGATCCCAGGAGTCCTTCCCTATAGGAAAATCAGTCCCTGTAGATTCTCAACCTGAGAAGAGGGTGGAAGGAGAGGTAGGGAAAACCGTTCGGATCGTGCTACCGGGGATTGGGTGGATCTACCTTGGAGAGAAAGATCGCTTAGGGAAGGTAAAGTACCTAGGCAGAGATACCGGTACCGATAGTACCACATTTACCTTTTCCATCCTCCAGGAAGGAGATGCAGTTTTACAATTCCAGCAGCAGGATCTTCTTGCCAAATCAATCACCTATGATGCGGTTCTGGTAACTACTTCTCGCGCTTCGAAGCAACCTCCCCTAGAAAGAAAGGATGGAAAGGATCTCTCGCTGGCACCCTCTAGGGGAGAAACTGCTTCTTCTGTACCGAGTGTTCAAGGACCAACGACGAAAGAAGAACTCTCCCCTGCAAAGCTGGATCAACTGATAAAGGAAGGTAAGAGAAAAGAAGCGGTTCGATGGATTGAAGAGTACCTCCAATCCGAAGAAGGAAAGGGATCTCAGGAGAGGGACCGATGGTATTTTACGCTAGCCCAGCTGTATGAAGGGGAAGGGGACGTAAAAGACATAAAGAAAGCCCTCTTCTATTACGAAACAGTGCGGGACCAGTTTCCTTTTAGCTCCTATTGGGAGGAGGCAGATTACAAAACCAGATACATCCGCCGGAACTATTTCGAGATCCGTTGACAGCCTTTCCTGATCTCAGTATAACTATTAATCCAACTGTCCAGTAGAATTGAGGAAGAATGCTCGAACGAATAGCGGCTAAGTTTTCGGATATCCTCCGGGAAGTATCGGGTAAATCCCGGATCACAGAAAAAAATGTAGAAGATACCCTCGAAGAGGTTAAGAAAGCCCTTCTGGAAGCGGATGTCAACCTCCGTGTGGTGAGGCGTTTCATAAACCATACATTGGAGGAAGCAAAGGGCGAAAAAGTCCTTCGATCCATTACTCCTGGGCAACAGTTTATTAAAATCATCTATGATAGGATCGTTGCCCTTCTGGGGGATGAACGACAGGATCTGTCCCTCAAAGGTCCTGATACTCTTTCTGCGATTCTCCTCTGTGGGTTGCAAGGTTCAGGAAAAACGACGACGGCTGCTAAACTTGCACGTTTACTGAAGAATAGGGGAAGGCGCCCATTGTTGGTGGCAGCGGATCTGCAGCGTCCTGCGGCGGTGGAACAGCTCCTCACCTTGGGAAAGAGTATTGAGGTTCCAGCATTTACCCTGTCTACGAAGAATCCACTGGAAGTGGTAAAGGAAGCCCGTTCCTTTGCAGGAAAGAACTTCCTAGACACCCTCATTGTGGATACAGCAGGGCGATTACAGATCGATGAAGCTCTGATGGAAGAACTGAAGAACGTGAAAGAACTGGTAAACCCCGATGAAGTTCTTCTAGTAGCAGATGCCATGACGGGACAGAACGCAGTCGAGATCGCTAAAACCTTCAACGAACGCATTGGAATCACGGGTATCATCCTGAGCAAGTTCGATTCCGATGCCCGGGGTGGTGCAGCTCTTTCGCTTAAGAGTGTCACTGAAAAACCCATCAAGTTCATTGGTGTAGGAGAAAAGATCGAAGACTTAGAACCCTTCTACCCCGAGCGAATCGCTTCCAGGATCCTCGGAATGGGGGATGTGGTAAGTCTAGTAGAAAAAGCCCAGCAAGCGATCGATCAGAAAGAAGCAGAAGAACTGCGGTACAAGATTGAATCGGCAAGCTTCACATTGGCAGACTTCCTCGAACAATTCCAGCGGATACGTAAGCTAGGAAGTCTTCAGTCCATTGTGGAAATGATCCCCGGACTTTCGGGTCAGTTGAAGGATCAGGAATTGGATGAGAAAGAAATAAAGCATCAGGAAGCTATTATCCTTTCCATGACCCCTGAAGAACGGCAGAATTACCGAATCATTGGTCCTTCTCGTAGGAAACGAATTGCCCGCGGGAGTGGGACGTCGGTGTTCGAAGTGAATCAACTATTGAAGCGGTTTGAGAAGACCCGGTTGATGATGAAGAAGATGAGTCAGGACAAAAAATTACAAGCCCAAATGTTCTCCCATTCAAAAGGTTAATCGGATGGGATACCTCGACAGAACCCTAGCGTTCTGGGTATAAATGGAATTCAAGTTCAGGAGGATAGAGTGAGCGTAAGGATCAGATTGAAACGGTTTGGGACCAATAAACGTCCGTACTACCGAATCGTGGTGATGGATTCCAGAACCAAAAGGGATGGCAAGGCTCTGGAGGTTGTGGGGTTGTATCATCCTATCGAGACAGAAGAGAAGCAGGTTAGATTGGAAACAGAGAGGATTCAGGCATGGCTCCAGCAGGGAGCAATTCCCTCGCCAACAGTGAAACGCATCCTCAACAAACACAAGATCTTTCTAACCTAAGAAAGGAGTTGCTGTGGAAAAGGAACTGGTTGCCTACATCGCAAAAGCCCTTGTGGATGAACCGGATAAGGTTGAAGTAAACATGATCGAAGGGGAGAAATCGACCATCCTGGAACTGAAGGTTTCCCCTAACGATATCGGGAAGGTGATCGGCAAACATGGAAGAATTGCCAAGGCAGTACGAACGATCCTCAGCGCTGCCGCTACAAAGACGGGAAAACGGGTGGTGCTAGAGATCCTCGACTGATGGAAACCCTCGTCATCGGTATCGTACAACGATCTCATGGTGTAAAAGGGTTTCTTCGGGTTAAGAGCCTTTCGGGAGAGACTGCCCATTTCTTAGGCTTGAAATGGGTATACCTCCGCAAAGGGGATCAGGATCTTCGCTTCGAGGTAGAAGAGGCAAAAGTAAGTGGCAAGGATGTGTTTCTGAAACTAAAGGGTATCGACTCCCCAGAGTCATCCTTGCCCTACCTATCCAGTGAAATTGTAGTTCCCAAAGATAAGGCTTCCCCTTTGAAGCAGAATCAGTACTATTACGGCGACCTTTGTCGATGCCTCCTGATGCATCAGGGAGAGGTGATGGGAAAGGTAGTCTCGGTAGTGGAAAGTGGAGCTTCGTTTCTGCTAGAGGTCCAGCTCACGAGGGGTAAAACGGTTTTAATTCCCTTTGTAGATGCGTGGATAGGGGAAGTGAACATCGATATGGGAACGATCGAACTCCGGAACCCAGAGATGCTGGAATGAAGATCAAGATCTTAACCTTGTTTCCCCAGATCATCGAGACATACTTTTCTACCTCTATCGCAGCGAAAGCGGTAGAGAAGGGTCTTATTACCTACGAGATCATCAATATTCGTGATTTCGCTAGGGATAAGCATAAAACCTGTGACGATGCTCCGTATGGGGGAGGCGCGGGAATGGTGCTCAAGCCGGAACCATTAGGAGCAGCCTTAGAAGCTTCTGGTGCGGAGCAGTATCGAACCATCTTTCCTACTCCTTCGGGAAGGCTATTTCATCAATCCTACGCTACAGAACTAGCGCAGGAGAAAACCCTCATTTTTATCTGTGGAAGGTATGAGGGGATTGACCAAAGGATCATAGATCTGTATGTTGATGACGAAATTTCGATTGGTGATTATATCCTTTCCTCCGGAGAGGTGGCTTCGCTGGTACTGATCGATTCAATCCTCCGTTTGGTACCAGGGGTAATCAAGGCAGAGTCTCTGGTGGATGAGAGTATCACCTCGGGGTTACTGGAATACCCTCAGTATACACGCCCTGAGGTTTACAAAGGGCTGCGGGTTCCAGAGATCCTACTGAGTGGCAACCATGCCATGATCCAGAAGTGGAGATACGAACAGAGTCTTTTGAAAACTAAGAAATATAGACCGGATTTATTGAGAAAGGGGAATTGAGTATGGATATGATCAAAGCTGTGGAAGTAGCCCAACAGAAGGAAGGGGTTGACAATCTCCGTATTGGGGACTTGGTCCGGGTACATTTCACCATTATCGAAGGAAAGAATGAACGCGTGCAAGTCTACGAAGGTGTGATCATTGCCATGAAGAATTCGGGTCTTCGTAAAACCATTACTGTTCGCAAAATCTCCTATGGTGTAGGAGTTGAACGGGTGTTTCCCCTCCATTCCCCCCGGATTCAGAAGATCGAACTCGTCCGTCATGGTCGGGTTCGAAGGGCAAAACTCTACTACCTGAGGAGCAGGGTAGGTAAGGCTGCCAAGATCGTAGAACTCATCCAGAAGAAAAAACCCGTTGTGGTAGACCCGTCTACTGCAGCGGAATCCACACCAGAAGAGAAATCTAAAGAGGAGTAATCCATACCCTAGATGCAAATCCCCCCCAAGCTACCTCCCGGATCTTTTCCTTTTACCCCTTCGAACGAAGGGAGGGTTGTTAACCGAGAGGCGAGACGAGGGGGAGAAACGCATCCTACCTTACCCAACCCAATGGAAGGGTATTTCGAAGGTAAAAACAAAGGGTATTCCAGCCTTCGCGAGCTGATTCATCAACGGTTTTCCCTATGGAGTATATCCCTTCCTGAAAGAAAAGGACTCCTATGTATCGAGAGGTTTCTTTCCAAAGGGGCGCCCTTAGAGTATTTTCCCCGTATTGCGGTAGTAAAACAGTTCCTAGAAAAGAATCTTCCCCTTTCGTTAGAGGCTCTTGAATCCTGTTACAAATGTATAGAAGGCAGGCAAGAGGAAACCGTAATAGCGCAGGAGGAAAAAAGTCGCCTTTCTACCGATCCATGCACCGCTCCTCTCCAGACCGATGCCCCCTTAGAGGATCTCCAAACGAAGAGATTGCTAAATGAGTTCAATCGAAGAAAGAACCGAAGGGGAAAATGGACTGTACTACCCTTTTCTTGTGCCTTGGAAGACAATCTCTACCATGGTTGTCTGCGGTTATATAGTGAAGAAGGAACAACTTCGAAAGTAGTACTCTCTGTGCGTCGACATTCGCTCGATGGATTGCCCTGGTACTTTGTATGGTATCCTCAAGAACCAAAACGACCTCTTCGGATGTATCCTCCGTTTCAAGAGAAGGAGAGTTCCATTCCAGTTGAGCTTTTAGAAGCATTTCGCAAGAAACTTCGAAAGATCGGTTTCATCCTTGACGATAACAAGAATAGTGGTCTAGGGTTCGACGGATTTGACGAAATCGAGGGAAATTTACAGAATATAGATGTGTGGATCTGAAGGGTGCCATGGGGAAAAAGAAAGCAGTTGCGCTACAGTATCGAACAGAAATGGGAGCTCCCCAGATTCTTGCCAAGGGTGAAGGAACATGGGCTGAAAAAATCCTGCAGGTAGCCCGGACAAACGGGATTCCCATTGTGGAACATGCCGAAGTGATTCCCCTTCTATTTCAGCAGGAGGTGGGGAGTTTGATTCCTGAATCTTCCTATGAGGTGATTGCCCAGATCCTTGCCTTCGTCTATACCCTGGAACAAAAGAGGCAAAGGAATGAAAGTTATAAAAGTTAGCGAACTAAAAGCCGGAAATAGGTTTTCAAAACCGGTGTACATTGACAAAGAGAACATACTTGTTCCTCCTAATGTGCCGCTAAAACAGAAAGAAATCGATCGGCTGGTCCGTTGGGGTATAGAAACCGTAACTACGGAAGGGGATCTTTTATCAGAAGAACCTTGCTCCGAAAAAACGACAAAAGCGTCCCTTGCCAGTCTTCTGAAAGCACCCATGCATCAGGAGTTCCTGAAGATCTACACCACCATGCTGGAAGGAATGAAAACTGTATACTCGGCTATAAAGGAACGCCAAACCGTCGATACCGCTTCCATCAATAAGATTGTGGATACCCTCATAAAAGTATTAAAAGAAAAAAAAGAAGAGTTTGTTCATTATATCTTTTTCGAGAATACCGGAGAAAGCAATTTTTCCCAGAACGCTCTCCATGGTGCTACCCTTTCCACTTTGATAGGGATGCAGATGGGAATTCTTCAGCACAAACTGTTTCCTCTTACTACGGGGGCTCTTCTCCATGATGTAGGGATGCTCCGCATTCCCGAATCAATTGTAGAAAAACAGGGGAAATTGGATCCGAAGGAAGCCCAAACCATAAAGGTACATCCCATCTATTCGTACACGATCATAAAGAAAGAACTCAACTATTCAGACGAGGTAGCTGTGGTAGCATTACAACATCACGAACGGTGGGATGGACAGGGGTATCCAAAGGGGCTTGCGGGAAAACAGATTCATCTCTATGCTCGAATTGTAAGTGTGGCAGATGCATACGAAGCGATGATCAGTAAACGTCCCTATCGGAATTCCATGATTGGGTATCAGGCAATGAAATCCCTTCTAAGCGATAATGGACGGAGGTTCGATCCGGATGTTTTGAAGATTTTCATCCAAAGTATGGGAATCTACCCATTGGGAAGCATCGTTCTTTTGAGCGATTCCAGTATTGGAAGTGTAGTGGAGACGAACTCTGAATCTCCTTTAAGACCCAAAGTAAGAATACTGATCGATCAGAAGGGTACCCCTATAGAGGCGGGGGCTGGACCTGTGATCGATCTTGAAACTGAAAAAAAGGTATTCATCGTAAAAGCGGTGGATCCAACAACATTACAGGCGTAGCACAGGTATGAATACTGTTTCCAAAGGTCATAAAGGAGAACAGGTAGCAGCCGAGTATGTAAAGCAGAAAGGGTATACGGTTTTGGAACAAAACTACCGACTTAAGCACGGGGAAATTGATCTTATTGCGCGGGATGGAGACACCATCGTGTTCTTCGAGATAAAGACATGGCGAACCTATGGAACGGATCAGATTCACTATAGTATAGATCGTGTAAAACAAGGAAAGATTTTCTCCATTGCCAAAGTGTACCTCCGGGAGCATCCAGAATACGATGGAAACCCTGTTCGGTTCGATGTGATACTCGTACAGGGAGATGGGGGTAGAATCGAACATTATGCACATGCCTTCGATGAGGAACAGTGATCCATGGTTCGTGTGGCAAAACAGATTGATCCTAAACGAATCGAAGAACTGAAAAAGAAAATACAGGATCGCAAGTATCTTGATGCAGCTATTGCACGACTAGCTCAGACGTTGACCAATGAATTGGTTCGAAGGGAACGACCTTTAGGGAGGGAACATGAGTTCTAGGCATCGAAGACGCAAGAAAGGTTCTCAAGGTCTACCGGGAGGAGAGAAAAAAACATCCCCCCTTCAAAAACCTCAAATCGAACAAGTGATTTGTCCCGTTTGCAATGCTCCGATTCAGGAAATTTACCTCTCCTTGGTAGACGCAACTTCGGGAAACACGGTTCACTTTGATTGTGCCGTACAGCTCATACGTGAACGAGAGCCTCTTAGAGAGGGGGAAACCCTTGTGTATATAGGGTCTGGGACTTTTGCAATTTCGGATAGGGTTCCAGGTACAGGACCGTTCAATATTCGAAAGAAAATCCTATTCGAAGAGAAAGAGTCTGCGGCTCCTTGGAGAAGACGGATTGCCTTTTCTCTGTGATTTTATAGGTCCTTTTGAGGCAATAATCCTAATTCCCTACAGGTTGAATCCAGTGTTGAATCACCTCCCTTGCCAGGGTCCTGACTTCTTTGGGAAAGGGCAAATCGGATATCCTCAATACGAAAGAAAAAAGCTCAGAGGAAAAGGGAGAATCAAAGTTGGGAGGATGTTCCCGCAGTAGAAGTAGAGTGGCGTACGCAAGATTAGCCTCCTGTTTAGGCAGGATATGTCTAGAAAAAATTTCCACGATTCCAGCAGATTCTTCCAACGTAAGAGGGGGAGGTTGCCTGCGCAGAGCATGAACTGCTTCCGCAATTACCATGGGTTCTGGGTCCTGAAAAAGAATTCCCTGTAGGATGCTTCTTGCTTCAGTTCCTTTTAAATAGCCTAATAAGAATGCAGCTTTCCGACGAACTTCGGGAAAATTCCGGGCTCCTCCTGATGGGGCTCGATCTGTTACTCCTTCTTCCGCTAACCGTTTCAAGATATATAATGCAGGTCGATCCCCAGAGGAAAGGGTTCCAGTCCGTAAACGCATTTCTAATTCTTCCAGAACTTGCAGTTTCATCGATTGATTCGGTAGCAAAGCCTGTTTCATAAGCAGAAAGTCTCCCAGGTTCATCGAAGGAACGACCCAATCAAGAGTTCCTTGGTCCTGGGAGAATAGGAAAGAGGCCAAGAGTATATAGCATCCGAACAGAATTGAAACCTTCATTTACTACTATTGTATTTTCTTTATTCCCCGTGGTACAGTACCATTCATGAAGGTGGTGATCCCCGGCTCGTTCGACCCTCCAACCAATGGACATTTGAACCTGATCATGCGAGCTGCGCAGATATGGGATGAAATTGACGTAGTAATTGCTGAAAATCCCTCTAAGAAGTATACGTTTACCGCGAAGGAACGCAAACAAATGATGGAAACCTTGCTGAAGGAGTATCCCAACATCAAGGTAGCCATTTGGGATAAGCTGATCGTTGACTACGCTCAACAAACAGGAGCCCGCATTCTCATACGAGGGGTTCGAGCTCTAGCAGACTTTACCTACGAGTTCGAATTGTCCATGGTGAACAAAGGTCTAAATCCTTCCATCGAAACCATTTTCATGCCTACCGATCCCAAGTATTTCGTTCTCCGTTCCAGTGCAATCAAAGAAATCGCGGCTTTCGGAGGAGACATTTCAACCATGGTTCCTCCTTTAGTGGCGGATGCATTGTACCGGAAGGTTAGGGGTTCTTGACATTCCCCTTGGCATAGATTATTTTGTTGTCCATTATTCAGTTAAGGGAAGAGGTTCATACATGGCAGTACCTAAATATAAACCATCTAAAGCAAGAACGAGACGCAGACACTCCATCAACCGAAAGCTGGAAACCCCTCTCCTTTCGGTATGCTCCAACTGCGGAAATAAAGTGTTGCCCCATCGAGTCTGTGGAAAGTGCGGCTTTTACAATGGGAAACAGGTCTTAGAACCTGAAGATATGGCATAGGAAAAGGTTAACGGGAGGTAAGAATGGACGAACTGTTCGAAAAAATGAAGAAAATTATCGCCGATAAGTTAGAGATCGATGAAAGTAAGATCACTTTGGATTCTTCCTTTCGTCAGGATCTAGGCGCCGATAGTTTGGATACCTATGAACTCGTATACGCCATAGAGGAAGAAATGGGCATTAGTATTCCCGATGAAAAGGCGAACGAGTTCGAAACGGTTCGGGATGCTCTGGAATACATCAAATCTCAAAAGAAGTAGTTGTTTGTGTGTTATTCAGGAAGACAGCAGATACTAGCACTAGGAAGGCGCCTCCGGTAACAGCAGAACGAAAAAAAGAACTATCCGTATTTCAGAAAGGTGCAGGAATAAGGTTCAGGAGTCTAGAGCTCCTGAACCTTGCTTTTTGTCATCGATCTTATGCGAATGAACAATCCGTAGACATTGCAAACAACGAACGGTTAGAGTTCCTAGGGGATGCTGTATTGGGATTAATCGTCAGTGAATACCTGGTTGAACATCTTCCAGATCGGCAGGAAGGAATTTTAGCAAAGATCAAATCCTTTGTAGTGAGCGAAGAAAGTCTATCTACCATTGCAAAACGGTTGAAAGTCGATAATTTCATCCTAATTGGTCGAGGAGAGGAATACTCGGGGGGCCGAACCAAGAAGGCTATTTTAGCCGATGCGCTAGAAGCCATCATTGGTGCTTATTTCATCGATTCTGGGTTGTCGGATTGTAAGAAATTTGTACTCAGCTTCATGGTGCCGGAAATTCAGAAAGTGATCGAAAACCGACATAGGAAAGATTACAAAACATTGCTCCAAGAATACGTTCAGAAACGATTCAAAACCTATCCGAAGTATTTTCTAGTAAAAAAAACAGGCCCAGATCACGACAAGACGTTTTGGATCGAGGTAAAGATTCTCGATAAGACCTATGGGCCTGGTCAAGGAAAGAATAAGAAAGAAGCTGAGCAGGATGCTGCCAGCATCGCATACAACGAGCTAGTTCCACAGGAAGAACAGGAACCTGTGTCTTAATCCCCTTCTTTTGGAAGGTTCAGATTTTCAGTCGTTCTTGATAAAAATTTTTCGCCAATTTTAAGAGTGTTTCTTTCTCATTCATAGAAGGATCTTCTAGTACCGATTCTAAGAGGAACTGGAGGACGGTCCCCATAGCAGGACCGGTTGGGATACCGACCTCGGACAGGTCGTTCCCATTTACTGCAAGTTCTTTTAAGGAAAGGGGGGCAGATTGGGCAAGAACGGAGGCAATCCGTTCTCGAAACCGGGTCAACGTTCTGGGATCTTGACGTTTTCCAGCGGTAGCCCATCCATCGGCTTCTCGTAATGTGAACAGATCTTCCAAATGTTCTTTCCCTACCTTTCGTACGAACCGACGCACCGCTGCATCAGTCCAGGAATCCTCGTAATGAAACATATGGTGCAGAATTAGATGTGTCACCCGTTTTTCAAAGGCTACAGGGAATCGAAAGCGTCGTAGAATGTTGCTTGCCAACTGTGCAGAGGTTTGTTCATGACGGTGAAATACAATATCTCCTTCTGGAGTCATTGTCTTCACGATAGGCTTTCCAATGTCATGAAGGAGGGCAGCCCAACGAACTGTGGGGTTGTGTTTAGGGGCCGCGTCACAACAGAGGATGGAATGGGTGAACACATCAAAGGCATGAGATCCCTTCTGTTCTACCCCACGGCAAACCTCTAATTCTGGAAAAAGGATGGGAAGGATTCCGGTTTCCGTCATCAGATTGAACCCGATGGAGGGAGTTTCACTGGCCATGATCTTTTCCATCTCGTCCCGAAGTCGTTCAAACGATACGTTGCTTAGGGTAGGGGCAAGGACTCTCATGGCCTGCTTGGTTTGTTCCTCGATGGTAAACCGAAGTTGGACGCTAAAGCGCACTGCCCGAAGGATCCGTAGCGCATCCTCTTGGAAGCGCTCTTTCGGATCTCCCAGAGCACGAATAAGGCACCTCTTTACATCCTCTTGACCTCCATAGGGATCAATGAGGAGTTTTTCCCTGGGTTCGATGGCCATTGCATTGATGGTAAAATCCCTGCGCTTCAGATCTTCCTGTAAATCTCGGGTATAGTGTACATGATCTGGATGTCTGGCATCAGAATACGGGCCTTCGATGCGAAACGTAGTAGTTTCGAACTTTTGGCCTTTGTAGAGGATCGTTACCGTACCATGTTTAATTCCCGTCGGGATCACTGTTTTAAAGAGGGGGAAGAGCTCTTCTGGAGTCGCATCGGTAGCTAGATCCCAATCTGTAGGGTTCTTATTGAGAAGAATGCTTCGGACCGCTCCTCCGACTACGTAGCACTGGTATCCCGCTTGCACGATTCGAGTATGCACTTCCAGTAGTTCTTTAGGAAAAGGATAACGGATGCGCTCCATGAGCGGCATTATTCCCCGTTCAAAACGTTGGGTCAAGCGAAAAAATATTGTGGAAAAGGTTTTTGTAGAAAAAGCGCTTTTCTATCCCCCCTAAAAAAAAAAAAAGAAAAAAGAGGGTGTCCCTACAGACACCCTCTTTGGGAAGCCCTTCGAGATCGCATTTACCGCAAGAGTTGCAGTACGTCCTGTGCTTTCTGGTTCGCTTGGGCAAGCATGGCTGTGGAACTCTGAACCAGGATTTGGTTGGTGACATACCGAACCATCTCCTCCGCCATGTCGGTATCCCGTATCCGAGATTCCGAAGCCTGCATGTTTTCCGCTCCGATAGCCAGTCCTCTGCGGGCATGTTCCAGACGGTTCTGGTAGGCTCCTAGATCAGCCCTCTGCTTGTTCACCGTACGTAGAGCCTTGTCCAGCACTCCGATGGCAATGTTTGCCTTGTCTGGAGTAGAGAGGGAAATAAAGGTAGCTGAATGGGGCAGTCCATTGGCGCTCTGGATTCCCAATCCCTGCGCGGTCATTGTACCAATATACACGCGTTCCCGTTGATCCATGTTTGCACCGATCTGGAACCACATACTAGCGGTTACCGTGTTTTCACCCGTCTCTTTAGCGAACCGACCCGTGAGGAGGTTCATACCGTTGAACTGGGCATGGGATGCGATCCGGTTGATTTCATCGATCAACTGGGACACCTCCACCTGGATCTGCATTCGATCCTCTGTGGAATAGATTCCGTTCGCAGCCTGAACAGCTAGTTCCCGCATCCGTTGCAGAAGGTCCTGGGTTTCCTGCAGGTACCCTTCGGCTGTTTGAATGAGAGAGATTCCGTCCGCAGCATTCCGCTCCGCTCGTACTAACCCTCGGATCTGGGATCTCATTTTTTCAGACACCGCCAAGCCAGAAGCATCGTCCGAAGCACGATTGATCCGTTGCCCAGAACTTAGCTTCTCCATGTTCTTGTCGATGTTGATGTGGTTGAATTTGTTCTCCCGCTGTGCGAACATCGCACTGATGTTGTGGTTGATGATCATAGCATCCTCCCTGATAGAATTCCGGACATCCTTGTCCGGTAAAGCGTAGAACGCCTTACTTACAATGTCGGAGAAATTCAACCATACTTGAGAAAGCCTCTTTACTTCTTGAGGAATTTCGATCGATAGTTGTAAGAGAAGGGGGAAACACTAGGTGCTAGGGATCGTATTTACCGGGGGGTTGGGGCCGAAGCGGGACGAGGTGGAAGAGTACCTGCGTAGAGCGCAGTTGATTGTAGCAGCTGATTCAGGACTTTTACTAGCTGAACAGATGGGAGTAGAACCTCAGATCATACTAGGTGACATGGATTCTCTCCCGGATCGAGAATATTTACAGCGTCATAAGAATGCGGAAATCCAAGTGTACCCTACCGAAAAAGACGATACTGACACCGAGTTGGCTTTGAAGTGCTTAAGATCCCGGGGTTGTACCGATTCGATCCTCATAGGGGGAGGAGGGGGACGGTTAGATCATCTTCTTGGAATTGTCAGTCTATTCTTCCGACCGAATCCTCCGAGTCGATGGTTTACCCATGGAGAGGAAATTATCTACATTGCGGAAACCCTGGAAATCCGAGGGTTGAAAGGAAGAGTGGTCACCTTTATGCCTGTAAGCAGGGAAGGATGTCTGATGAAAACAGAAGGGTTACGGTGGCCCCTAGACTCCCTTTGTTGGCACCCTGGGGATATAGGGATTAGTAATATCATTGTATCCGATCAGGCAAGGGTAACTATGCTACAGGGAAAACTGATCATGATCCTTCCCAAGAAAGGGTAGCCATGAAAACACTAAGTACTATTTCCCTGGAGGAGCAGAAACGTCTTCAACAAGGTATCGAACACTCCCTTGCCTTGAACGATACCCTGGAGTCCATGATCGTTCGGGTTCCTACCGATCCTTCGGCAAAGAGCGTGCTCCTTCAACAAGATTGGTCTCAGGCAAAGATTGGTCGGAAACTGAACGTCTGGGCAAAAAATTTAATTTCCGTGAAAACTGAGGAAGAGTTCCTTTTGGAAGCAAAACTTGCGACCCTTCGTTCCTCCATCCGGAATCGTTCCAAACCGTTTGTGGATTTCACTCGAAGAGCCTTTCTTCCCTCTCTTGCCGAAGAGATCCATTCGGTATATGTATCGATTCAGCCTCTCATGGAACCTATTCGTCGATTGATCAACGATATTGATCAGGTCCAGAAGCTCTTTCGACAGTTTATCGAACGCAACCTAGAGCATCCAAAAACCTCTCTTGTTGAGTTTATTTCCATCGAGGAAATGAAGCACCTATTTTTTAAAACAGAATCGAAGCAGGATCTGGTTGGAGAAATTCAAAAACGTCTCAATCAGTATTTCAATGAGATCGATGAAGAAAAGATACAGAAGCTGCAGAGGGAAATTCTGCCATTTTATAATCTGCGAAATCTGGCCATCTTTCCTTTCGAGGATACCCTACACTGTTTTAAGGCAAAGGTCATACCGGAAGCTCCTCCCACGTTTGACGATGCCCCCATTTTCCCAACACTGGAGTACCTGGAGCAATTTTTCTGTGCTCTCTATCCTTTCCGTGCTCAGTCGGTAGAAAACCTCCTTCCGAATGAGCTGCTTGTATACCTATCGGGTGTTCTGGATGGAGGAGGCGATTCCATTCGGATTCAGCAAGTTGACCCTTCTCGAGTGGAATCCGTAAAACAAATCCTTCACAGAATCGTTGTGAGTTGCCAAAGAGCGCTTAAAGAGATGCCCCTAGTGGAACTTATTCGCTATTTTAGAACGGATCCTTACTATCGGGTGATGATCTATCAACCCAAGGTGCATCTGCGAGACTTTTATACTTACTCCCTTACATTTAAAGTGTTCAGCGACTTTGAAGCGTTTTTCTCCAAGATCCGTTTCGACATTCTCGAAGACCTGATGAATCAACTGTTTAAAGGGGAACCACTCGTGGAGTTCCAGTACTACATGAACCCTCAGTTGAATCTAGTGCCTAAACAAGGGTATCCCGGGTTTACCCATCACCGGTCCCTAGTTTTATTGAACAACTTCATTCGAAGGATCTATACAAACCATATCCAGGACACGATCCATGTACTGAACCGAACCATCACCAATAGAGTGCGGGATAGTGTGAGTCAAATGTTGATCCATGCATCGGGAATCGAAGAAATCGATGAACGATTACAAAAGTTCGATGGATCCTTTGCCCCCGATACCGAAGCAGGAAGAATGATGGCTGTCCTGAAATTGGTTCTTGATCGGGACCCCAAACAACAAAAACTATACCGTTCTCTCATTGCAGAGAAGGACAAAGAAGGGAAGGATATCCTAGAGAAAGCGTTGGTGCATCTGGAAAGTTTAATGATCGGATTTCAGAATGTAGGGAAAGATAAAGTGTTCTTGAAAGAAACGTCTCGCCGGTTCCCTACTCTGGAGACCAAAGTTGCGAGGTGTCAGAATTACCTTCTCTTCGGCACCAAAGCACTCCGGTACTTAATGGCTATGGAGAAAGGTGCCATCTGATTGTAAAAAGGTGCGGATTCTTTCTACGGTATGAAGGGGAGATTCTACTAGCACCCGTTTTCCCGCGATCAAATCGGCAATACCTAGCTCTCTGGGATACCGAGGGATGATATGAAGGTGAAGGTGGGCAATGGAAGCACCTGCATTCATCCCCATATTGTATCCTATATTGTAGGCAGAAGGATGGTACAGGGCATCCAATACATCGAGAAATCGGTTGGTAAGTTCCGTACAGCGGGTATTTTCTTCCGTAGATAATTTGCGGACATCTTCCACATGCCTTCGGGGAAAAACCATTAGGTGTCCAGGATTATAGGGGTATAGATTCACCACTACGATAAAAAGGGGATCTTCGTACACGGTTAGATTCACCGTATGCTCCTCTTTCTGGGCGATCCCGCATAAGACACACCCGGCAGTTTTTAGCCCCATTACATACGCCATCTTTTCGAAGTTGAAAAAGTACTCCATCTACAAACCCCTACTGTTCTTTAGGAACTCGATTCTGTAGCTCCTGTAATAGTTGCAGTTCCGAGGGACCTATCCGTTGCATTCTTTCTATGGCTAAATATGGCAAAAGCATGGGATACGTTTTTAGAAGTTCACCATATTTTTTTAAGGATTCTATCCTTCTCTGTTCGGTCATCTCCTCGATGAGCCGTTTCTTGCTTTCTGATATCAGAGTATCCTGCTTGGCCTGTTCCATAGAGAGGTAGAGGGATTTCCCTTTTCGATACAGGTCCATATCCGGAATCGTTACCTTCGGAAAAGCTAGGGATAGAAGAGAGAACGCGGAGAATCGTTCCTGCCATCCCTGAAGAATAGTTTCCCGAATGATTTCGTGCCAAGCATGAGGGACGGTGTTACCTGTAGAAGAGGATTCGAAGATTCTAGGCATACCTACTTGCAAGATTCGAGAGGTAAGCTCCCCTCGAATTTCGTTCTTTTTTTGTTCGAACCAACCTTCAAGATTCGTAGAGGTAAGCCCTTCTGTACGGACCAATTGAGGAAAACGCTCCTTTTGAAACCCTACTTGTAATTCCAACTCGATTTCATACGAAAAGGAAGGCTTGCCATCGAGAACTTCTGCGTACGTAGAGCCAGAAGGTAGTTCCCCCTTGATCGAGAAGGAAATAGCGTATTGTCGAATCGGAAACTGATGGACGGAATAGGCTCCTGGAAAGATGCGTTCCCACCGAAAATCGAACCGTCCGGGTTCAAACATCCTCTCTTCCCATCCTCGGCTCTTTGAGAATCCTAAAGCCCAGGAATCTGGAGAAACGGAGCGCTGTATCCAACCTAGGTAGAGAAGGGTTCCACTAAGTAGGAGAAACACCAGAAGAAGGAACAAGGGTCTTTTCATCGAATCAATACTAGTCGGAAAATAGTCTTCTTTGCAAGGGCAAATCGGTGTATAGTACCACTGGGTATGGATCGAATTCTCTTCCAGTTGTACCGCTACCTATCGATCGTGGGGTTTCTCTTCAGTGCATTGGTCTTCTTTTATTATATCATAGGGTCTTTCCAGATGTTCACACCAACTACACAGTATTTCTTACTTACGGTTCTCTATGGGGTATCGAGTGTCTCTTTCTGGAGTGGGGTAAACCTCCTAGCTCTTTCACTCGTAAGAGGAGTGCTTCGTATGAAACCTGTACCGATGGATTTTCTTTGGGGAGGTATAGCCCTGGTAGGAGGAGGTTTCTTCCTGATCCTTACACAATTCTTGTTTGCATTTCTTCGTGTTCCCCTCTAGGGTTCCCACTATGAATATCCATTTGAAAACTGCTTTGGAAGTCCACCGTATCCGTAGAACTTCCCGGATCATTGAAACCTTATTCCAGGAACTTCGAGATGTAATCAAACCGGGAATTACCTCGAAGAAAATCGATGCGTTCTGTGAACGGTTCTTTCAGCAGTATCATGTAACTTCGGCTCAGAAGGGGTATCGGGGATACCCCGCTTCTGTTTGTGTGTCTCCCAATCATATCGCAGCTCATGGAATACCCAACGAGGTCCCTCTAGAACGAGGAGATATTTTTACGGTAGATGTAACGATTTATATGGATGGTTGGCATAGTGATGCAGCCTGGACGTACTCCATTGGACCACCCAATCCGCAGGCTCTCTATTTAATCAAGTGCGCGTGGAAAGCGTCCATGGCCGGTGTATTAGCTGCCCGAGCAGGGAATCGGTTGGGCGATGTAGGAGCTGCCATTCAGCGAACCGCCTTCCGGTTTGGATGTTCGGTACTAGAGGATTTTGCTGGTCATGGGATAGGAGAATCTTTCCATGAGGATCCCATCGTAGCGAATACAGGAACCAAGGGAGTAGGGCAACCCATCGTTCCTGGTATGGTCTTTACCATAGAACCGATCCTTTGTCTAGGGAACTCAAAGGTGAAGACCTTGGAGGATGGATGGACCGTGGTAACCTGCGATGGGAGTCTCACTGCGCAGTATGAACACACCATCGCGGTGTTCGGGGATCGAACGGAGATACTGACGTTGTCTACCATCAAACCCGAAGAGTATCTTGACGGTCCACCGTTTTTTTAATAGTATCCCTCCACTGGAAATGCCAAAAGAATCTATCCTCAACGGACCATGAAGCTCAGCTCGCCCTTATTGTGAGCCGGAAATGCAAGGATATCCGAGCATCCAAAGCCATGGACTCCATTTTTGGTTTCACCTGTATAAATGACTTGAGTCAGCGTAATATCCAAGAGAGCGATGTATCGGGATGGTTTCGAGGTAAAAGCTTCGATACCTTTTGTCCTATAGGACCTGTCCTTGTTCCTCCCGAAGATATAGGGGATGTCCAGAGTCTAAGGATCATTTGTTGGGTTAATGGACGGGTTGTCCAAGATGGTAACACGAAAGACATGATTTTTGGTGTGCGGGAGCTTCTGGCCTTCGTTTCGGAAAACTTCACACTATAAAAAGGAGATATCATAATGACGGGAACGCCGTCCGGAGTTGGGCCGATCCAGCACGGAGATGTTGTGGAGGTATAAATTGAACGTATAGGAATGCTACGGAATCCTGTACGACAGGAATAGGAAAGCTGAATTGGTTCGTTTAACAGGAATCTTCAGGAAAAATGAGAACTTCTAGGTTTTCTCTGATACCATAGTGGTCTCCCAAATCATGGTAGTCTACGCTGCTGCGGGAGTTCCAATCCCACATTACAATCCCATCTTTAATGGTCATCTCACAAATGAGTCGATGCTTTGCGGGAATCCGACCATCGAAGCTGTCGGAGTACCAGTAATTCCCCTCCAGCAGATTCCAGACGGCAATATCTGCAATAGCCCCAGGACTCAAGTGGCCAAGTTCGGAATGTCCAATGTATCGAGCAGGATCACAGGTAGATTTCTTTATAACATCCGACAAGCTCATTCCTAATGCCAACATTTTTGATAGGGTAGTAGGCATGTCCATCATGTGCAAGTTCATGCTCAGCACATGGAGATCCGTTGAGATGGTATGTAATGGAAAGTTTTGTTGAAGCGCGGGAACGGCGTTCCGGAAGAGAAAGCTTCCCGCACCATGCCCTAAATCGAACAGTACTCCTCGTTCATGAGCTTCAAAGAAATAGTCGTACACTTTCCCCTGTTTATTGATTACGGGAACGGGGCCTCGTAAGCAATGGGTACTGAAATCACCTTTTCGTAGTTTCCTTGTAACTAACTCCCAGTAGGGTCGTTCTTTTCTGAAATACCCAAAATCCACCATGATAGGTAGGTTTGTTGCAGTCCCTGCTTCAATAGCTCTCTCAACCGACAGCCAATCAGGCTTCTGGTAATGGGCTGTTTTGATACCAACTATGCAATCTCGGTTCTTTTCTGCTATTTGTACGGTATTCTTTACATCAAAAAACTCCGAATCCTGTTCCAACGCATCGGTGATCATTCCGTACGAGGCAATATTGAGGAACGCAAAGACCCGAGTTTTCGATCTTTCGATGATTGTAGAACGGAATTGAGAGAAATTCTTCCAGCCGGAAGACCCCGCATCCACCATGGTAGTCACACCGGTTCGGAAACTAAAACAATCGGGATAGACGCTGTAGTCTCCCGCCCATGCTTCCGGGATATTGGCAGAGGCAAAGAGATGCGTGTGGATATCCACTAGACCCGGAGTTACGATCAGTCCGGAAAGGTCAATGACTTTACTCCCGGATTCGTTTAGGCCCTTTCCGATCGCCTCAATTCTCCCATTTTTGATTAAAATATCCTGTACGGAAGCCACCGTATTCAGAGGATC
>JAOABU010000144.1 GCA_026418195.1 Spirochaetota bacterium
AGATGTGTATAAGAGACAGGTATAAGGGACATCCTGGAGTCCTGGTGGGTGAAATCGTAGAATCCCTCGTCTTAAGGGAAGGCCTTCTAGAAAACCCTTCCTATCATGTAATTCTTTCATTGGGTGGTGATGGAACCCATCAGGAGATACTCAACACGCTGGTAGACTTGCCTGGTAATGTGCTGGAACGGATCCTCGTGTTTCGGCTTCCCATGGGAACCGGGAACGATGGAGCGGATGTAGCAACTTTAGCTTCCGCAGCGAAGTGCCTGCTAGGGGAGGGGAAAATCGAGGAAGCGTCGGCGCTCAGGATTCAACCCAAAGGGTTGAGAACGATATATGCCTTCAATATTGCCAGTTTAGGTATCGATGCCTTTGTCACCTACACCGCTAACCGTCTGAAGACCCGATTTAATACAGATATCTATAGAAAAATCGCCGATCTATCCGTGATATTCTACCCGTTCCTATTCCCGACCCAACCGTTGGGTCTGGACATTACTTGTTGGGATGGTCGAAGAGAACAAGTATCTGGTAGATACGTTCTTGCTGCGTTTGGTGTTTCAGGACATAGAAGTTATGGAAACCATAAATGGATTCTCCCTGGGGAAGAAAATCTTTGCGCCATTACAGATCGATCCTTTAGGAAAAAGTTACAACTGAAGAATCTCCTCTATGCAGGGAAGCATGTGAATCAGGAAGGAGTGCTAGTACGAAAAGCTCAACAGGTTCGCTTTCACTATGATTCTTCCCTCTACCTGCAGTACGATGGAGAGGCAATCCGATTGGAACAGGATAACTTTCCTTGTCAGATGGAACTGATTTCTACCAGAATTAGGACCCTAAAAGAGAGCAGTATTTGAATTCTACGTATACTTTACCATGCCTGTTCTTGCTCTTCATCCATGCAATAACTTCTCCCAAGCCCTTCCAATCCGGTCTTCCTCCCCCTGCACAAAAGACTGGAGAACCTGAGTTCGTTTTCGGGGAACATCCAGCCGTAGGTTCCCGGCAGTGCCTGTACTAGTACGCGCCGAGATCGCATCCTTTGGGTCTCGTTGCTTTAATGCGTTTAGGTTATTCGCTACTTCTTTGTAGGCGTCACGGAAGGGAATTCCTTGTCGGACGAGTTCGTACACTGCATCGGTAGCGAAGATGTCGGGAGTAAATCCGTTTCGTAGCGCTTCTTCATGTACTTGGATTTTCTGGATCAAGTGATTCATTACTTGAACCATCTCTAGACATAGGATCATCCCCTTCAAGAACGGTTCTTTGGTTTCCTGGAAATCCCGGTTATATCCTGAGGGAAGAGATCGGATGATACTTTTTATTGCATTCGAGTACGATCCTAACACAGCAGCTTTTGCGCGGGTAAGTTCCAACCCATCGGGATTCTGCTTTTGAGGCATGATACTGGAACCGGTGCAGAGCTCTTTGGGGAGAGAAAAGTACCCGATTTCCGGTAAAGAAAAGAGGATCAAATCAGTAGAAAGTTTCGATAATGTAAGTCCCATCTGGTCCAATTGATCCAGAATCGCAGCTTCTAACTTGCCGCGAGAATTGTTGGCCGCTAGTACATTGTTGTGCACCACTGGAAAAGCGAGGAGTTCGGCTGTATATTCCCGGTCTAAAGGAAGGGAGGTTCCATAACTGGCTGCTGAACCCAGAGGACATCGATTCCAGAGTTCGTAGCCCCGCTGTAGGAGTTCGAGATTGTCGAGAATTTCTTCTCCAAAAGCTGCGAGCCAAAGACCCACGGTGCTAGGCATAGCTAGCTGGGTATGGGTACGGCCGGGCATGGGAACTTGCTGGTACTGTTCCGCTTGATCGAGAAGGGTGTTGGCTAAATGAAGGGAGGCTCGAAAGATTTTCAGAAGGCGTTCCCTTCCATAGATTCGAAGAGCCGTAAGGACCTGGTCATTTCGGGACCTTCCGGTATGGATCTTTTTCCCAGTTTCTCCCAAACGCTGCACTAGACGATTTTCGATGGCCGTATGACAATCTTCATCCTCTTTTCGGATGGAAAACCGCCCTGCTTTTACATCTTCGATGATCTGGATGAGTTCTTTTCGTACCTTTTCTTCCTCTTCGGAAGTGAGGATTCCAATCTTGCGTAGCATCTTTGCTTGGGCTATGCTACCTATACAATCGGGGATCACCAGCTCACTGTCGATCAAGTAATCTTTTCCGACCGTGTACTCTTCGATCAGCGTATCAATCGAGTAATCTTTTTCCCATAGTTTAGACACATTCCCTCCCTTCTAAGCTGAACGGTTTAGACTATCTGTATAGGAGGGAATGTGTCAACGTTCTTACACGAGGAAAACGAGTTCCCCTTGTTTCACGTCAAGGGAAACCGTATCTCCTTCTTTCACTTGACCTGAGAGGACTCTTTTAGCTAGTTCGTTTAAGACTAAGGTTTGAATCGTTCGCTTCAGAGGCCTAGCACCGAAGGCCGGATCGAATCCCCGATTCGCAAGCAATTCTCTTGCGGAATCCGTTACCCGCAGGTTTATCTTCTTTTCTTCCAAGCGTTTGGCCACCTTTTTAAGCTCCAGATCCACGATTGCTAGAATCTCCTTTTTGCCCAGCCGATGGAACATCACGATCTCATCGAGTCGGTTGAGAAACTCGGGCTTGAAGGTAGCTTTTAGTAAGAGATCGATCTGTGGCCGGATGGAATCTAGGTCTTCTGCTTGCAGGATCAGATCACTTCCCAAGTTGCTGGTGAGGATAATGATACAGTTGCGGAAGTCCACAGTTCGTCCCTGTCCATCGGTCAGTCGGCCTTCATCCAGCAGTTGGAGAAGGACATTAAAAACATCTGGATGCGCCTTTTCTATCTCATCGAACAGCACAATGGAGTAAGGTCTCCGTCTCACTACTTCGGTAAGTTGACCTCCTTGATCATACCCTACGTACCCAGGAGGAGCTCCGATGAGTCGGGAAACGGAATGTTTCTCCATGTACTCGCTCATGTCAATTCTAGTAAGGGCTCGCTCATCGTTGAAAAGGTAATCTGCCAGAGTTTTTGCCAATTCGGTTTTACCTACCCCTGTAGGTCCTAAGAATAGGAAGGTCCCTAGGGGACGATTGATGTCGGAAAGCCCACTCTTGTTTCTTCGGATGGCATCGGAAACCACCCGAATAGCTTCCTGCTGGCCTACTACCCGTTGGGATAGAGTCTCTTCCAATTTAAGGAGTTTTGCCATCTCGGAGGATAGCATCTTTGTAACGGGAATCCCCGTCCAAGAGGATACCACCTTCGCAATATCCTCCTCTGATACTTCTTCTCGCAACAGGCGACGTTCTCCCTGAATCTGTTGAAGTTTCTTGGTTTTTGCTTCCAGTTCCCGTTGAGTCATCGGGATCAGGCCATGTTTGATTTCCGCTGCTTTGTTCAGGTTTCCTTCTCGCTCATAGCGGCTTTCTTCGATACTCAAGGTTTCCAATTTTTGCTTCAATGACCGTATTTCTTCAATGATTTCTTTTTCGTTCTTCCATTGGAGGAACATGGCATCTCGCTTCGCTTGAAGCTCAGAGAGTTCCTTATCGATTTTTCCTAACCGTTCCAGGGACGCAGGGTCCGTTTCTTTTGAAAGGGCCTGTTTCTCGATGGTCAATTGGAGGATCTTCCGTTCGATCTGGTCGAGTTCGGTAGGTTGGCTCTCTATTTCCATTTTGAGTCTGCTTGCTGCCTCATCCACCAGATCGATCGCTTTGTCCGGTAGGAATCGACTCGTAATGTATCGATCGGAAAGCACCGCCGCAGCTACTAGAGCCTCGTCTTTGATCCGAACTCCGTGATGTACTTCATACCGTTCTTTCAATCCACGTAAAATAGCGATGGTATCCTCAACCGAGGGTTCGCCCGTGTAGACAGGTTGAAACCTTCTTTCTAAGGCTGGGTCCTTTTCGATGTGCTTTCGATACTCGTCAAGGGTAGTGGCACCGATAGCACGAAGTTCACCCCGCGCTAAGGCAGGTTTCAAAAGGTTGCTAGCATCCATCGCTCCCTCTGCCGCACCTGCTCCGACAAGGGTGTGAAGTTCGTCTATGAAGAGGATGATCTCTCCATTGGATTCAGAGATCTCCTTGATTACCGCCTTCAACCGCTCCTCGAACTCCCCCCGGAACTTGGTTCCGGCGATCAAGGCTCCTAGGTCAAGAGCTAGAAGTCGTTTATTTTTCAAACTATCTGGAACATCCCCGGACACAATCCTTCGGGCCAATCCTTCTACGATCGCTGTCTTTCCGACTCCCGGTTCCCCAATCAATACCGGGTTGTTTTTAGTCCGGCGGCAGAGGACCTGCATGATCCTCCGGATCTCATCGTCCCGTCCGATTACAGGATCGAGTTTTTCCTGCCTGGCTAACGCGGTAAGATCCCTACAGTACTTTTCCAATACCTGGTACTTGTTTTCTGGATTTGGATCGGTAATCCGGTTATTTCCCCGTATCACTTTCATGGCTTTCAGGATACCGTCCCGGGAAATACCTGACTTTTTTAATAATTCTGAGAGTTTACCTTCCTCTGCAAGGGCTGCGAGAAGTACATGTTCCCCGCTGGTGTACTCGTCCTTTAAATCGGCCGCTTCTTTTTCAGCTCGGGTGAGAAGACGTCCTAGATCAGCCGACATTCGAAGTTCCATTCCTTCCCCATAGACCTTCGGTTTGGATTCAAGGGACCGTTCGAGATTTAGTTCCAGGGATTTCCTGTTCACTCCTAACCGGTCCAATAGAGGAGGTACTACTCCTTCTTCCTGTCGAACCAAAGCCAGGAGCAGATGCTCGCTTTCCAGCAACTGGTGGTTGTACTGGTGAGCAAATGAAGAGGCTTCCTGCAGGGCCTCCTGCAGTTTAATAGTCATTTTGTCATACCGCATATGCTTCCTTTTTGTGCTATCTTTAGATTTTTTGTAGATTTCAACTAAAATATACTTAAGAAACTATAAACCGGCAATGATTCTTGAGTAGAATGCAAAACTAGGATAGAGTAGGGTCTCCGTATGCAGGATCGAAGCAGCGCGATCAGTAAAGCCGCTCTTATTGCACTTATCGGAAACGGGATTCTAGCGACCCTAAAGATTGTTGTTGGGTTTTTAGCTGGAAGCCTTGCAGTAGTAGGGGATGGGATCGACTCCTCTACAGATGTGATTATAGCAGCGATCACCCTATTCGCTAGTAAAATTACTGCAAAACCTTCGGACCGAGAGCATCCCTTTGGACATGGAAGAGCAGAGACGCTGGCAACCACCCTTTTGGCGTTCATCATCTTTTTTGCAGGAGCCCAACTTTGCATCTCTACCGTAGAACATTTTTTCGAAGGTCGAACCCGGGAGATTCCCGCTCCAATGGCCTTGTACGTATCGTTTTTGTCCGTCCTAGGTAAGCTATTGCTGGCTTGGACCCAATTCTCTTTTGGGAAAAAGTACAACAGTGAAATGCTGAAGGCAAATGGGAAAAACATGATGAACGATACCCTTATATCCAGCACGGTGTTAGCAGGGGTATTTTTTACCATCGTTCTACGGAAACCCTTCCTGGATCCTTTATTTGCTTTCTTAGTAAGTCTATGGATCATGAAGGCTGCCGTTGGTATCTTCCTCGGTGTACGAACAGAGCTCATGGACGGGAATACGGACTCAGAGCTGTACCATGCCATCTTTGATGCGGTGCGAGCCGTTCCCGGTGCAGGGAATCCACATCGTACTCGGATCCGAAAAGTGGCAAACCTCTTCGATATTGACCTAGATATTGAAGTGGATCCTACCCTTTCGGTTGGGGAGGCTCATGACATTGCAATCGAGGTGGAACGGGAAATCCGCCATCGAATCGATTCGGTGTTTGACGTAATGGTTCATGTGGAGCCACAGGGGAATCTGGAAGAAGGAGAAAGCTTCGGACTTGCGGAAAAACATTTTCCTGAACGGAAGGAGGAACAAGAGCCATGAAGGATCCCCAGTTCAAGACAATCCTGATGCATGGATTCACGCACGAGGAAGCGTTAGCTGTAATGCGGGTGGTGAAACAAACTCTAAAAGAGCCCAACAAATTGATCTTTGCCCTCAGTACCCCTCAGTCCTTACAGAAAAAGTTGGATGATCTACTTCAAGAATTAGAGGAAGAACATCGCGCTATGACAGAGCAGGAGGGGAAAAATCCTTGACCCCTATCCATTCGGTAGGATAGTATCCCATAAACAGGAGAACCAACCTAATGAAACTCAGAAAGACCTTAGAACACATTGTTCCTTACTCACCTGGAACACTGAAGGAAGGTGCCATCAAATTGGCCTCCAATGAGAATCCCTTAGGGCCTTCCCCTAAAGCTATTGCTCGGATCAAGGAAATGGCAACTACAGTTTCCCTCTATCCTGATGCGGGTGTAGGCAAGCTTCGAGATGCCGTGGCAAAGAAACTGGGTATGGAGCGGGACAATTTGATCTTTGGCAACGGTTCCGATGAAGTCCTCTGTTTGATTACCGGGGCATACATCGAAGAGGGAGACAACACTGTAACTTCAGAACATACTTTTTCCGAATACACCTTTGCCACCGTTCTGTTTGGTGGGAAGGTGAAATATGCCCCTATGAAGGACGGGCGATTCGATCTTACGAAACTATTAGAGGTGGTGGATTCCCGAACCAAGATTGTATTCCTCTGTAACCCCAATAACCCTACAGGAACATCCTTTGGAGAAAAGGAGTTCCGGGCCTTTATGGAGCGTCTACCTTCGTCGATTCTCGTAGTTTCGGATGAAGCTTATCGGGAGTATGTAGAACGGCCCGATTTCCCCGATACCTTGCGGATGATTCCCCAGTATCCCAACCTGGTAGTTCTCCGCACCTTTTCTAAGATCTATGGCCTAGCAGGACTTCGGGTAGGGTACGGGGTTGGATCCAAAGAGGTAATTGCGGATTTCTATAAGACAAAAACACCTTTCAATGTAAACCTTCTAGCCCAAGAAGCAGCCTTGGCAGCCCTCGAGGATGAAGAGTTCGTAAAACTGTCGGTTGAAACGAATCGTAAGGGAAAGTCGTATCTATACCAGGAGTTCGATCGTTTAGGTCTTAAATACTACCCTACCGATGCAAACTTTGTGTGTGTCCATGTAGGGAGGGATTCGGTGGAAGTATTTCGAACCATCATGGAATTGGGTGTCACGATACGGCCCCTTCGAAGTTTTCAGTTAAACGAATGGATCCGGGTAACCATAGGAACCGAGGATCAAAACCGGAAATTCGTGAAATGTCTGGAACAGGCCCTCCGGACTTGAGTATTGGGGAATAGGAGGGGGGAATTGCCCTGGTCATTCGCTACCCATCTCATGGTAGTCATCCTTGTTCCTATTCTTTTATTTACGGGGGTCTATATAGGGGAAAAGAGGGCACCTGCTCAATCGCCGCGTCTTGGGCGATCGAAAGGGTCTCCTTTAATACTTGCATTCTTGGGTGGGGGAATGATAGCCTTTCCTGTATTGGCCCTCCTTCTCATCCTTCCTCCTTGGAAAGGGTACGGCGCGTATCTTCGAGTAGCTGCAGTAGAAGAAGTCGGAAAGGCTATCCTACCCATGATACTGGTGAGGATGAGAGGCACGGTATCAATCCGAAAAACGATCCTCCTGTTCGTAGCTTCGGCTCTTGGATTCTCACTCTTAGAGAACCTTCTGTTCCTTATGAAGGATCCGGAAACTTCCTTCTTTCGTTCCTTTACTTCTGTTCCCCTCCATGGAGCCCTTTCTGCTATCTTTGGATTTGCTCATGGGTTCAGTCGATTTCAGTACAAAAGCCGTACCTTCTGGGGAGGAATAGTGGCGATCCTTCTCCATGGGATGTACAATGCTGGTTGGGAGTTCTCTATTGCGATCTCAGTCGGTGTATTGATTGTATCCTTCACAATTGCAGGAAGTCTTTGGATAATAGCCCAGCGGATAGGAGATGCTTGAATAAGCTATTGACGGAACCCTCGATATTTTGTATTTATATAAGTAACGATTAGGAACGACGCAGGGTAGAGCAGTTGGCAGCTCGTCGGGCTCATAACCCGGAGGTCGCAGGTTCAAGTCCTGCCCCTGCTATTCACTTATTCTTTCCAAGGAAAAATCATTCCTTTTAATGTTCTTTTCCCTACTCGTTCACGATCTTCTGTTAATAGGGAATCCCAGGGGATCTGTCTGCGGTCTACCTGGGGATGAGTCTCTAGGTAGTCATACTTCAGTAACCGAAGCTTGAATCCTACTTGAAACCAAAGGAGAATCCCCGTTAAACCGGGAAGAAGAAAGGCTGTCAGAAACGAAAGTACAAATAGAATCGCAGCCCCTATTGCAAGAAATACCGTGAAACCAGTGTTATCGAAAAATACGAGAAAGCATTTTTTTAGGATTTTCTTCAAATTGGAATCTACCTGAGTTCGTAAAGGAAAGAAATAGAGACTGGCAAGGAACCATAGCACGCTAAACCAGAAAATAAGGACCAAAGCTATGGTTCCGAAGATTGATTTCATGGAGGCGTATACTGGGAATGCCACCATGAGGACGAACAAATGGCACACCACGATTCCTCCGAACACTAAACTGGAGGGCCAGGATTCCTTAAGAAACTGGATGAATTCCGTCATTCCTGGATCTCTGTAGTAGGCTACTTCTTTCATCATGAAGGAAACGGCTCCACTGTAAAGAAAAAGGAGCAAAATCCCTACCACGAAGGAAATGGCGGATGGGACCACACCAAATCGGTACAACCAAGGTGGTAGAAGAAACGGAACTGCTAATAGCAGAAGGAATCCCACGTTCAGAATGACAACCAGAAACAAATGGTCCCAGAAATCGAAAAAAGTCTTTTTAATCGTAAATCCCCACATACCCAAAGCCTACCCGAAAACCTTCTCTAATGTCCATAGAAGTGATACATTTACAACATGATGGATGATGAGGTTGTACGACGTTCCATCGAGGAACTGTCCACTGTACTGGCGGAAACGACCGAGAAAGAATGGATACGAAGATTCCTCTATGATCTGTTGACCCCTTCAGAGATACGGGAGATTGCAGGACGTTGGTTGCTAGTTCGGGAAATAGATCGAGGTACAACCCAACGAGAGATTGCCCGAAAATTCTCTCTAAGCCTTTGCAAGATCACCCGCGGGTCCCGTGAATTGAAAAAACCAGGTTCCGCCTTTCGGTACATGATCGATAAACTGAAAGAGTAAGGAATCAATCGTATTGATGGGAAAGCCAGGTAATCACTGCATCCGCTACTTGTTCCCGTTCCACATCATTTAAAACCACATGGCCGCTCTCTGAAAAGGTAATAGAATCCACTTCACAGCGATGGGCTTTCTGTTTCACAAGGTCTAGTACAGAAGAGGGTACTGTGTCATCCTTTCCTCCAAGGAGTACCAGGATTTCCCCTGTTAGAAGGGAAAGGTGTCTCTGGGCATACCGCTGCAGTCGGTAAAGCTCTGCTGCTTGGATAGGCCAATTGTACTTCCAATAGGTTTCAGCTATCGTACCATACTCTTTAGGACCATCAAACCGGTACTCGTTCTTTTCTATTCGGTGCAGGAAGAACCGTAATAAGGGGGTGAGGAAAAGTCTAGGATCGAATACCTGCAATGCGGGAGCCGCTAGAACAAGTTTGCCGGATTGAAATTGCGCGTTTCCCAGGATAGCGAGGAGAGCACCCATGGAAAGTCCTACCCAATGAACGGTTCGGAATCGACCCCTCAGATCTAGGTATGTGTCCAACGCTTTTCTGTACCAATCCTCGGCTCGGGTAGTAATAAAATCTAATCCATCCGTTCCATGCCCGGGCAAACGAGGAAGAGCGACGGTGAAACCAGCGGTGTATAACCGATGAGCGAAGAAGGATAGTTCATCCGTGATTCCTGTGTAGCCATGGAGAACCAATACCGCATCTTCACCCCCTTCCAGATATAGAGGTAGAGCTACGGTATGAGTATGGAGTTCTTTAGGAAGAGACAGTAAATGTGATAGACTCATGGGTATCACTCCTTATGGATATGTGGATTACGGGGTATCTGCCCGCGGAAGGCTCGAAATTTCCCTGGACTAATCCCCACATGCTTTCGAAATACTTTGGTAAAGTAGCTTTGATCTTCGAATCCTGTGAGTAAGGCAATATCTACAAGAGGAATACTCTCATTCAGTAAGAGAGATTTACTTTGTTCTATCCGCACTCGATTCAGGTAATGAGTAAAGGTCATAGCCATTTCTGTCTTGAAAAGGCGGCTGAAATAGGAAGCGCTGAGTTTTACATACTCGGCCACATCCTTGAGGGTGATCTTCCGATGATAATTCCGTTTGATGTAATCCATCGCTTTGTGCAGAACATCTATGTGTTTCACATCTCGCAAGTCAAACACGAGGTCGGTAAACCGTCCCATAATTCGACTCACCCAGAAGGAAAGATCCTCCACCGTATTGAGTTTATGGATCTGATTCAGATAGTTGTAATTCAAACCGAAAATCTGTTCCACATCGGCTCCCCCTTCCATCGCTGCACGGGACAAAAGAACGACTAACTCCAGAATACGGGCCTTTACGATGTCAATTTTGCCCCCACTAGCGACGAATACATGGCCTAGAAGCTCATTTAAAAGTTTTCTGGAGCCCTCTTTATCTCCCAACGTGATGAGTTTCATCAGTTCCCGTTCTTTTTTCAGAGGGTAACCCGTTATCAGGGACTCGTCTCCTCCCATACTTTTCAGATAATGAATGTAGGCAGAAATGTTAGACTGTTGAGTCAATCTTTCTCGATCGTCCATGAACTCGGCAGGCTTCAAACCGGAAATATAGACACTCAGCATGAAGAGGAGCTCGGACAGACTGGTTACCACCTCGGGTGGTTTAAAAGGAATTTCCTTCAACTGCGTCCACAACATCTGGGAATCTTCTTCCGTGAGTTGGAATTGGGAAGGGTATTCTTCTCGGAAATACTCTTCGTATTCGACCATTAAAACAGGTCCTCCGATGAGCGCTCCGATCATGATTTCTTCATGGAAGAGTGGGGAAGCCCAGTGAACGAGTCCGATTGGGCAAAAGTAAATATATTTTCCACCAAATCGTTCTGCCTGGTAACTGCCATATAGGTGAGAATGCATACAGGTATCCTTCAACCCAAATCGATTCTGAAGGGTTGAGCAGAAGGCACAAGTCGTCTGTTGTGAAGAATCGGAATAGTACCTTCCATCTATGTCGATGATACATGCATTCACCCCTGTTGCTTTCCGGTAGTCCTCGACCGCGTGTTGTGCAAGGGGCAGATTTAGAGTTTCTTCCAGCAGGGATTTTCCCATAACGGACTTTATTCCCCCTTGGCAGTTATAGTGAATGAAGAACGTTCATGCAAGAAGATAGGGAGCCTTTATGAAAACATCGCTTTTAGCGAAGTAAAATATCGCTAATAGGAAGTTGTTTTCCCCTATCATACGGTTTCATCATACGTATCATAACCCATGGGGAAACTTCAGACCATAGTAGGGAACAATATCAGACGGGCTCGTTTACACTTACACCTTTCCCAATCCCAATTAGCGGAGCTCTGCGGCCTTTCATCTAGTTTTCTGGGCGAAATAGAAGCGGGAAAAAAGTTTCCTTCTCCGGAAAATCTTGAAAAAATCGCCACCGTTTTAGGGTTGAAACCGTATCAACTTCTCTATGAGGAGGAAGATTGGGAAGTGTTTGATAAGTACAAGACCATCACTTCCATCTATCAGGAACTGCGAGAAAAACTAAATACCGACTTGGAAGAAACCATACGACGACATATAACGGGTAGTTGAAAGGCTTATCGGATCCCTGTATCATAGTTACGGATGGTAAACCTAGAACCTGTAATGAATAGGATTCAAGAGGCTGCTCTCCGAGCCGGGCGCAGGATAGAAGAGATCCGGGTGATGGGGGTTACCAAATCTCAACCGTGGGAAATAGTCCTAGAGGCTTACCAGAGTGGAATCCGGGTTTTTGGTGAGAATCGAGTTCAGGAAGCGAGGGAAAAGTACAAAGAATTACTCCCGGGTATGGAGCTTCACCTGATCGGGCATCTTCAATCCAATAAAGTAAAATATATCCCTTCTCTTTTTTCCTGGGTCGACTCCATCGATCGCTTTTCGATTGCAGAAGAGTTAGCAAAGCGCTGGGCGAAAGAACCCGGGGTACCTTCCCTACAGATCCTACTAGAATTGAATACTTCAGGGGAAAGGTCCAAGAGTGGGTATCCTTCCTATGATGTTCTCCTTCGCGATATGGAACGGATCCTGTCCCTTCCCCATGTGCAAGTCAGGGGCTTGATGACCGTGGGACCCTTAACCACAGATACGAAGGTAATCCGAACATCTTTCCGAATGCTGAACAATAGTTTTCAAGACTTGAAGAGGCGTTACCCAGAGGTGAATTGGGATACCCTTTCCATGGGGATGAGTGGGGATTTCGAGATAGCGATCGAGGAAGGCTCGACCTTAGTTCGCTTAGGAACAATCCTCTTTGGTGAACGGAGGAAGGAATGAAGAGATTCCTCTTGGTATTCTGCTTGATCTTCCTCCTTGGAGATCTAGCAAGGGCAGAGGGATCAAGACCTACGGATCCCGTACCTTATGCACCAGAAGAGTTTCCTTCCTGGGCGCGGGCCTTACGAAGGGGTGAAATCGTAGCATTGGGACTGTTCCCCTTTGTGTTTCTTTTTTCCTCTTTAGCCTACGACACTTTTCGGTTCGCCGCTTCAGGTGGAAATCCCAACTATGCGCCCGGACCTTTCCAAAGCCCAGGGGCCTCTCCCGTATCCCAACATGAACGAATGGGTGTGTTGGTGGTGAGCATCAGTGTTTCTGCACTGTTAGCGTTTCTGGATTTTGTTATTGAAAGCAAGAAACCTATTGATCGAAGATCCCATGGAAACTCTTCAGATACGAATTGAGGAATCCGCTCCACCCACTCGATTAGATGTGTACCTGTCAAAACGGCTCAACCTCTTAAGCAGAAGTCAATTGAAAGAACGGGTGATGGAGATTCGCCTGAACGGAAGAAAGGTGAAAGCTTCCCATCGGGTAACTCCAGGGGGAGATCTGGAGGTTTTTCTGCGTCCGTTAGAGCCCCCCCAATTTTCTGCAGAGGAACTTCCCCTTCGGATCCTATATGAAGATTCCCATGTCATCGTGGTGGACAAACCGGAAGGGATGGTGGTGCATCCAGGCGCCGGAGTAAATCAGGGTACTCTCGTGCAAGGACTTCTATACCATGTGCGAACCTTGAAGGAATCCTTTCCCGAGGAATCCATCCGGCCAGGGATTGTACATCGGCTGGACAAGGAAACTTCTGGCGTCTTGATTGCCGCAAAAGATCCGATGACCTTGGAATATTTATCTGCTCAGTTCAGGAACAAAGGGGTAGAAAAAATCTATGTAGCTATCGTGAAGGGGTGTCCTTCAACACGAGAAGGTCTCATTCAGGGTATACTAGTCCGTGACCCTAGGAACAGAAAGCGGTTCCGCATGATAGCAGGGGGCAAAAAGGGAAAATCGATGGAAACTTGGTTTCGAGTATTGAGAAGATTCGGACCCTATTCATGGATCCTGCTGAAACCGAAGACAGGAAGAACCCACCAGCTCCGGGTTCAGATGCAGGCCTTAGGATGCCCCATTTTAGGGGATCCAGTATATAGTCGTACAGGTAACCTGCACCGGGAGGGTATTCCCCTTAGATTGTATCTCCATGCCTTTGCTTTGAGGATCCTGCTACCAGAGGAAACTACTCATAGAACCTTTTATTCTCCCATCCCCGAGGCGTTCAAGAAAACCCTCAGACTATTAGCTGAGAGTCGGGGAACGTGAGATGGGGATCGTGCAGTTCAGCGTTCCGGGTAACCTCGATTCCCGCTTTCGAAGGGGGGCCATATCCAGGGAAAAGGATCGTTTCAGGATCCCACTGGGACAAATACTGTCTTAAACGATGGATCAACAGGGTCCGACTAAAGGTATTCAGTACGGCACCAACTTTGCCTGCTGTAAGGACATCTCCGGTGAATACCAGGTGACCTATTTTATAGAGTACAGATTCCCGGGAATAGGCAGGCATACCAATCACCTCGATTCTAAAATTCCCTAGTTCAAGGATATCGCCATCATGGATAGAGACGCAGGGGCATTCTTCCAAGGAACGCTCAGCGGTAAATACTTGAACAGGAGGATACACTCGTAGGAGGGTGGGAATCCCATCTGTGTGAGCAGGCGTGTTTCCTGTAACCAGTATTCCTTTCAGGGAATACTGGTTTTTTTCGATGGTCTGGACCAAATGAATGTCTAACGAACCAGGATCAATCAGGATTCCTTCCTTCGTATCCTCAGATACTAGGAGGTATGTGTTTGATAAATGGGGAAACACCAGATGATAGTATAACCTCATATAGAGTCCTCAGTTTCTAGAATTGCATCCTGGATATTGCAGTATTTAAACGAAGTTTCCACCCGCTGAGAAAGGGAAAAATCAGTATTCAAGAGATTGCAATCAAGGAAGTCTACTTTGTTCAACCTGGACCCGATGAAACGACTGTTGTAAAGATCGCTATCCTTGAATACGGTATGACTACATTCGATCCAGTTGCAGTTGACCAGAACCATGTTGGATTCTTGAAACGTACATCGTTCTATCCTGGCAGTGGCAAAAACAGAATTGTAGATATTTAGATTTTCTCCTTTGACAAAGCTGAATTGAGCCTTGTCGAAGAAACAGAGACGAAAGGAGGTGTTTTGGAGAGTGCATTCCCGGAACGTAGAATGGGAGAAATCGCACAGGTAAAAGGTTTTATTCAAAAAATCGAATTGTTCGAACGGTACATACGCGAACACATACCCCGCAAAGGAATCCTGTTTTGTGAAGAGTTTTTTTATCTGGTCAAGATAAGTATCCGGATTGGGTTGATGATGAAAACAGTACTCCGAAGAGAATATGCGAGGATTCGAGCAACCTTCCCATGCGCAAGGAACCAACTGAAACATACCAAAAAGCATAATGAATCTTTCATAATCCCGCAAGAAAGGGAATTGAATGAAAAGGGGAAAGGGGGATACTATGGTTCCATGAAATGTCATTTTTGCGGAACCATTCTTGAAGAAAATACTCCCATCTACCGATCCTCCCTCTGCCCGAGCTGTAGGAAGGATTTACGGATTTGTTTGAACTGCAGATTCTATTCACCCGGAAGCCATTGGGATTGTCGGGAAACCATTCAAGAACCTGTATACGACAAGGAACGGGCTAATTTCTGTGAGTATTTCAAGCCCGCCATTGGGGAGAATCAAGCGAAGAACAACATAAAAGGGAAGGATTCCTATGGACGGGACCGATTCAACAGTCTCTTTAAAGAGTAGTTCCGTCTCGATGAATGGTACGGATCCTATCGCGTTTTTCGATTCTGGGGTTGGCGGGCTTCCCTATCTTCGATGGGCCAAGGAACATCTCCCCAATGAGAATTATGTGTATCTACTAGATCGAGCCAATTTTCCCTATGGAACCAAGACGAAGGAAGAGGTGCTTGGGATCGTTTTGGACGGGATCTCTCGGTTAATCGTAAAAGTGCACCCCAAGATCATCGTCTTGGCCTGCAACACTGCTACGGTAGTGGCTCTCCAGAAATTGAGGACCCTTTACCCTGCCATTCCCTTCGTGGGAGTAGTACCCGCAGTGAAACCTGCAGCGGAACGGACTCACGGAAAACGTATTGGGGTTATGGCAACCAATCGAACCCTACAAGATGTGTATTTGGATAATCTAATCAAGCAGTTTGCACCTCATTGTGAGGTGGTTCGAGTGGCTGGACCTGGAATTGTAGAGTTCGTTGAGCAAAAGCTTTTCCAGTCTACTCCTGAGGAACGATATTCCATTCTCAACGAAGCTATCAAGGTCTTAAAAGAACGCAAGGTGGATGAAGTGGTATTGGGATGTACCCATTTTTTATACCTGGAAGAAGAATTGCGCTTAGGTTTGGGAGAGGAAATCGAACTGATCGATTCGCGCGATGGAGTAGGACGTCAACTAATAAAAGTGCTTACAACGAAATCCAGCCCCAACCCAGAAGGAAAAAAAGGGGACCTACTCTTTCTTACAGGGACTTCTCCAGTGGAAGAGCGGTACTATACCTTTGCTCGAATGTTTGGATTGGAGGTCGCAGGGGTACTGTGAAACAGGATAAGAGTCTGGAGAAGGGTCAAGAACGAAAGGGGACAGTGCTTTGGGGTGCCAACAATATTTTCTATGTAACGTACGACCAGAGAGAATGGGTCTGTTATATCAAAGGAAAGATTCTGAAAGGGGCAGAGGAAGAGTACAATCCGCTGGCAGTAGGGGACGAAGTTATCTTTGAAGAAGACGGAAACGGAAAAGGACGGATCCTTTCCCGATGTCCTCGAAAGAATCGGATAGCCCGTTTCAATAAAAAAGGAAAATGCCCACAAACTATAGCTTCAAATATTGATCAGGTATTAGTGGTTTCTTCCCCCGAAGAACCCCCTTTTCGTCCTCGGTTTATCGATCGGGTATGTATTGCTTCAGAGATAGAACGGATCCCTGTTGCAATTTGCTTCAATAAAATTGACTTAGGAGTAGACCGTGTAAACAAGGATCGGTTAGAGGTGTTTTCTCGCTTAGGGTATCCGGTTCTTCAAATTTCGGTTCGAACAGGAGAGGGACTTGGCAGATTGAAGGAGTTTCTTTGGAACAAACGTACGGTTCTATTGGGGCAATCGGGAACAGGGAAAACGAGCATCCTAAACACCCTTCTACCTGGAAAAGAGAGGAAAATAGGGCCCATTTCAGAGAAGTATAATAGGGGAACTCACACGACGGTTCTGGCATATATGGAAACAGCTTCTGAGGGGTGGCAGCTGATCGATACCCCCGGAGTGCGGGAGTTCGAACCTATAGGTGTGTTGGCTTCCGAGTTAGGGTGGTATTTCAAAGATTTCCTACCCTTTCGGGAACGTTGTCAGTATCCTAACTGTACCCATACTTTAGAACCAGCTTGTGGGGTAGCCGAGGCAGTAGAGAAGGGTCAGATTCATCCGGACCGGTACGAAAGTTACCTTCGTCTCTATTTTGCTCTGAAGGAAAGAGAACGGATGTTGTACAATGAATGAGCACACCCTTCGGATCCTCGAATTTCACCGGATTATCGAGGAAATCAAATCCTATGCTTGGAGTGAGGATGGCAGAAGGCGTATCCAATCTGAAGGCTTTTTTACTGTAAGGGAGGAACTGGAAGAGTTTAGAAACTTGGTGAATGAGTTTCATACCCTTTACGAACGGGAACAGGAGTTTCCTACACTCTCATTCCCCGACATTGAAGTGATTATGCGAGTGGCCGAGAAGCCGGGTGCCCAATTGGAGGGAATCGAAATCGCTCAGGTTATTCAGTACCTTCGAGCCTCTCGAATGTTGAAAACCCTTCTTTCAAAACAAGCGGGATTTTTGAAGTCTGAAGGGGAGGATCTGCCGGATCTAGAGGACTTAATCAAATACATTGCCCGATATCTAGATCCAGATGGGAACCTAAAGGAACCGGAGATCCCTTCTTTACGGAGCATTGGAGAACGTATTCGGATCCTTCGCAAGGAGATCGAAAAACTCACGTATCAGTATCTTCAGAATCCGACATATCGAGGGTATTGGCAGACGGATACCCCTGCGCTGAAAGATGGTCGGATCGTATTGCCTTTGAATGTGAACTTCAGAGGAAAAATTCGAGGAGTTGTCCACGAACTATCTGCCAGAGGGGCTACCCTATTCATAGAACCACTAGAGATATTTGAAAAGAACAACCAACTGGTGGATGAAGAGAACGAGTACCAACTAGAGGTAGGTAGAATTCTCCGAGAACTTACCCGTAAAATTAACGAACGGAGCTTAGAGATTCAGTTTCTCCGGGATCGAATTGCGTTTCTGGACAGTCGCCAGGCTCGTGCCTGGTATGGGAAGGTGCATCACTGTCAATTTGCTTCTATTTCTCGGGATCAATTGTTCCTTCACAAGGCCCGGCATCCCCTTCTGCGGGGGGAGGTTGTTCCCATAGATATCGAGTTCCCTTCAGGAAGGATTCTTATCCTCTCAGGACCCAATACAGGGGGAAAAACAGTTGCATTGAAAACCCTTGGTCTTCTCGTACTGATGAACCAATTCGGGATGGAAATCCCCGCCTTAGATTCTATCCTTCCACTGTTCGATGATGTGTTTGCCGATATCGGAGACGAGCAGTCCTTAACTGAATCCTTATCTACCTTTTCCGCACATATCCGGAACCTAACCGAAATCTATCGATCCTGTACGGAACGTTCCCTTCTATTATTGGACGAACTGGGGGCGGGAACTGATCCGGAAGAAGGGGCTATTCTGGCCATGGCTTTCCTAGAACGGTTTCAGGAAAAAGGGGTTTACCTTTTCGGGAGTACCCATCTAGGAGGAGTTAAACAGTTTGTCTTTTCCCATCCAGGAATGATGAATGCTTCGGTAGAGTTCGATGTGAAGGAACTGAAACCTACCTATAGAATCGTTATGGGAGTTCCTGGACCAAGCTATGCTTTAGAGATCGCTGAACGCTGTGGTGCTCCCTCTTCTGTGCTGGAGTTAGCTCGATCCATGCTCCAGAAGGGGACCTTTGAATCCCAACGACTATTAGAAGAACTCTTTCGACAAACCCAGGAGTATCAAGCCCGATTACAACGTGTCAAGAATCTTCAAGAAGAACTGAAACTCCGAGAACAAGACTTGGAAAAACGGGAACGGGAGTTGAAACTAAGGGAAATCGAATTGCGACAACAGGGAATCCGAGAACTACAGGTGTTTTTAAGAGAATCCCGAAAAGAGTTGGAGGCCCTGATTCGAGCCCTTCGAGAAGGTGAATTAGAGAAGGAGAAAATCCGAAAAGTCCAAGAGTTTATCCAGCAGGTTCAATCCACTATTTCTCATCAACAGAAAGTCCAGGAAGAAGATGAGGAACGCTTTATCCGGGTTTCACCTTCCATAAAACTGTCTCCTGGAATGGAGGTTAGAATCCGCAATCATCGTCAGAAAGGGATCCTTGTGAAACAGTTGAAAGATAATCTGTGGGAGGTCAGTATTGGACCTCTACGGATGCGGATTCCTGAGTGGGAGATTAGCGAAGTATTGGCTACTCCAAAGACTTCCCAAGTGAGCATCGACGAATCCGTTTCCATTGATAGTCCAAGGTTGGAACTGGATGTCCGAGGTATGAGGGTAGAGGAGGCGTTGAAAACAATAGAGAAGCAGATGGATGGAGCTGTTCTTCGAGGCTTGAAGGAGTTCAGTATTATACATGGAAAAGGGGAAGGGATCCTCCAGAGGTCTATTCATGATTACCTTTCCCGATGTCCATGGGTAGAAGATTTTTCCTTTGCTTTGCCGGAAGCGGGCGGAACAGGAAAGACAATTGTACGCATGAAGCTGGGGTAGTAGCCTTGTCATGGTAGGGATTTCTCATTAATATGATGCTATCTATGCCTATAAAGGTCCTTTTTGGGATTGTGAGGGAAGTCCTATCGGATTGGCAGGTGTGGATAGGGGGGCTTGTTTTTTTAAGCTCTGCTATCTTAATTGGAAAGGTAACGAAGTTCGATAAAAAACCAAAGGTACGGGTGCGACTTCCGGAGGAGACAGTCCTCTCTTCTGGAGGAACCGAACCTGCTCCCCCAAAAGGAGAAGTATGAATCTTAAAAAGTTGTTTCTACCCAGCATCGTCGGATTGGTATTAGGTACCTTGAGTTCGTGCGTAGACTTGGAAACAAAGATAGAACTCAATCAGGATGGGTCTGGAAAGTTAGAGTTGGTATACATCGTATCTTCTGCCCTGGTGCAACTTGGTTCTACGACTTCTCCCGGGGTGAGTCTGCCACTTCCCATTGCAGAAGGGGATTTTCGTCAAACTGTATCTTCCATTCCAGGTCTCAGCCTACAATCCTATGCCCGAAAGGATGAACCCGATAAAAGCATCATCCAAGCGTTGCTTACCTTTTCCTCCCTTTCGGATTTGAACAGCCTATTTGGAGGGAAAGATCCTGTAATCTCTCAGTCACAGGAGGGCTCAGATCGGGTAGTGGAGGTCGTTATCTCAGCAGGCAATCCCGGAGGTCTAGACCCGAAGACAAAAGAACTGGTCAATGCTTTTTTCCCTACCTATTCTTTAAAGTTCCATGTGATTCTACCCGGAGCGGTGAAACGGACATCCTCGAATCAGAGCATTGTGAAGGGCACGTCTGCTCAGTTATCCGTACCTATCCTTAAAGCGTTGGAACAAGAAACACCGATCAAATGGAAAATTTATTGGTAGCAATGGATATTTTTATGTTGAAATTTCTTTGGATCATCGTGTAAAATCTCGCGCAGTAGGAAGGGGTAGCATGGATATTCAATTGAAAGAGTTAATCGAAACAATCAAGAAGGACGGAATTGCTTCAGCGGAGGCAAAGGCTGCCCAGATCATCGCAGAAGCAGAACGACAGGCTGAAGGGATTCGGGAGAAGGCTCAGAGAGAGGCGGAAAGAATCCTTCAAGAAGCAAAACGGGAAATCGCGCGTACAGAACAGGCTTCCCGGGATGCTTTGGTTCAGGCAGGTAGGGATCTTCTCTTAGGCCTGGAACGACGGATTGTTCAGTTATTTGAAGGAGTATTACGAACTGCAACCCAAGAAGCGATAAAGGAAGAAGGGCTTGTACAGATCCTCACTGCTCTCGTGACTGCATGGGTAGAGAAGAATACTCCAGAGGTAGAGGTCCTTCTTTCTCCAAAGGATTATCAGAAGCTAGAGAAAGGGTTACAGGCTAGACTGGCTAAGGAATTGAAAAAGGGTGTAGTCATTAAGCCTTCACCCTCGGTAGAATCGGGCTTCCGAGTTGGAGAAAAGGATGGTTCCGCATACTATGATTTTACCGCAGAAGGCTTAGCGGAGATTTTGGCGGCTAGTTTGAGCCCCCGTTTAGCGGAACTTTTGAAACAGGCTGCAAAAACTGAGGGTTGACCTTGGCACAGTACTACTATACCATAGCCGCCCTTCCCTATCTTTCCTTAGAATCTCCTCCACCCCTATCCCTTGAAGAGTTTAGGTCCTTATGTAGGGATACCCTCACCGAAACCGATTGGGAGATCTTACAACAGAGTTCCCTCTTTGGAGAGGAACAATGCGAGAACGAACTTCTCTCCCAGTGGCATCGATGGGAACAATCCTTCCGATCTGAGCTTGCTCGTTTGCGAGCTGCAAAACTAGGAATAGATTCTGATTCTATTCCTCGGATCGTCCCCGAATCGGGTAGGGTTCTGGAACTAGCACGGGCAGCATTGATGGAAAGCTCTCCTGCAGAGGCCGAACTCCTCATTCTAAAAGGGTTCTGGGAGGTTCTGGAAGAACTTGAGGTGAACCATTTCTTCGATCTAGAAAAACTCTTGGTCTACTACCTCAAATTGCAGATCCTTCACCTCCGAGCCCAACGGAATCGGGAAGAAGGAGCAAAGAATTTCACTTCCATGTATCACCGGATTCGCGAACAAAGGGAAAATCCTATCTTGGAACGCTGGAGTACACAATGACGGAAACAAAAGGTAGAGTCGTAGGTGTGAACGGTAACATGGTTACGGTTGCCTTTGATGGACTCGTGACCATGAACGAAGTAGCCTATGTAGGGGTAGGTGAAAAGAAACTGAAGTCCGAAGTAATCCGCATCCGGGGCAACCTGGCAGACCTCCAAGTATTCGAGATTACTCGAGGAATCGGAGTGAAGGATCCCGTATATTTCACGGGGGAACTTCTCTCTGTTCGGTTAGGTCCTGGATTGTTACAGCAAATCTACGATGGTCTTCAGAATCCCCTTCCCGAACTGGCAGAGAAATGTGGCTTCTTTCTTGAGAGGGGAGTGTATCTTTCTCCCCTTTCGGAAACGAAACTATGGTCATTTACTCCTACGGTAAAAGTAGGGGATGTGGTACAGAGGGGGGATACGGTAGGAACTGTACCCGAGGGAATTTTTAAACATCGCATCATGGTTCCCTTTAACTTCTTAGATACCTATACCGTAAAATCCATCCTTCCCCCAGGAGACTACCGGATCACCGACACAGTAGCCGAATTGGAAGACTCCAAGGGAAATAAACATCCCATCACCATGAGTTTCGAATGGCCGGTGAAACGACCTATTACTGCATATGCAGAACGACTGCGACCGGACAAACCGATGGTAACCAAGATTCGTATTATCGATACCTTCATCCCGGTTGCACTAGGGGGTACGTACTGTATCCCCGGACCCTTTGGAGCGGGTAAGACGGTTCTACAACAGGTAACCAGTCGGAACGCAGAAGTAGACATCGTGATCATTGCAGCCTGCGGGGAGCGGGCAGGGGAGGTAGTGGATACCTTGAAAGAGTTCCCTCTCTTGATTGACCCCCGAACCGGTCGAACCCTGATGGAACGAACAGTGATCATCTGTAATACGAGTTCTATGCCAGTGGCGGCTCGGGAATCTTCCGTGTATACGGCGGTAACCATTGCTGAATACTACCGCCAGATGGGGCTCCATGTTCTATTGTTAGCAGACTCTACATCTCGTTGGGCTCAAGCCATGCGGGAAATGTCGGGTAGGTTGGAAGAAATTCCTGGTGAAGAAGCCTTCCCCGCCTACCTAGAATCCGTCATTGCCAGTTTCTATGAACGAGCAGGGATTGTTCGCCTGAAGGATGGTTCCATCGGTTCTGTTACCATCGGAGGAACGGTGAGTCCTGCAGGTGGAAACTTTGAGGAACCCGTTACCCAGGCTACGTTGAAAGTGGTGGGTGCTTTTCATGGATTGTCCCGAGAACGATCCGACGCTCGAAAGTACCCTGCTATCCATCCTTTAGAGAGCTGGAGTAAGTACAAAGGTTCAGTGAATAAAGAGATGACCGAGTATGGTCGGGAAATCCTTTTCCGTGGGAATGATGTGGCCCAGATGATGAAGGTAGTAGGGGAGGAAGGAACCAGTCTTGAGGACTATATTGTGTACCTGAAGAGTGAATTCCTCGACGATGTATACCTGCAGCAGGACTCTTTTGATCCTGTAGATTCAGCTGTACCTACCGAACGGCAACGGTATACATACAATTTAATCTTTGAAGTTCTATCCTCTATCTTTAGCCTTGAATCGAAGGAGGAAGCCCGCAAGTACTTCAATCAACTACGACAGAAGTTCCGGGATTGGAACGGAACCGAATGGGAATCAGAAGAGTTTACTGGCAAAGAGCAGGAAATCCGAACCTTGATTGGGGAGAAGAAAAAGGGTACTGAAGAGCGAGCTTTAGAGATTCTAAAGAAAGTATCCGGGAGTTAGGAGTAGGTCCATGCGGAAAGTATACAGCAAGATAGAATCGATAGCTGGAAACGTCATCACCGTTTCTGCCGAGGGGGTTCGGTATGGAGAACTGGCCGAGGTGAGTTCCCGTCATGGGAGGTCTCTCGCAGAGGTGATTCGATTGAAGGAAGACAAAGTTTCTCTTCAGGTGTTCGCAGGTTCCCGGGGTATTTCTACGGGAGACGAAGTCCGTTTCTTGGGGCACCCCATGCGGGTATCCTTCTCCGACAACCTGCTGGGAAGAATTTTCGATGGATCGGGGCGCCCTCGAGATGGTGGGACCGAGTTGGTGGAAAACCTCATCGAAATCGGAGGTCCTTCGGTGAACCCGGCCAAACGAATCATCCCTCGAAAGATGGTTCGTACCGGTATTCCTATGATTGATCTGTTCAACTCCCTTGTAGAGTCCCAGAAGTTGCCGATTTTTTCTGTGTCAGGAGAACCCTACAACCCTCTCCTTGCCCGAATCGCTATGCAGGCGGAAGTGGATATCATTATTCTAGGAGGGATGGGGTTAAAGTACGACGATTACCTGTTTTTCAAAGATACCCTGGAACAGGGAGGAGCGTTGAGCCGGTCCATCTTCTTTGTCCATACCGCCTCGGATCCCATCGTGGAATGTCTCCTTGTTCCTGATATCTCCCTTGCAGTAGCGGAACGATTTGCCTTAAAAGGCAAGCGGGTACTCGTTCTTTTGACAGATATGACGAACTTTGCCGATGCGTTGAAGGAGATCGCCATTACGATGGAGCAGGTACCCTCCAACCGGGGATACCCGGGAGACTTGTATAGTCAGTTGGCGGCTCGATACGAAAAAGCGGTGGACTTCGAAGGTGCGGGATCCATCACAATCCTCGGAGTTACCACCATGCCAGGGGATGATGTGACCCACCCTATTCCCGACAATACCGGATACATCACCGAGGGACAGTACTACCTCCGCAACGGCCGGATCGAACCGTTTGGATCCCTATCCCGTTTGAAGCAGATGGTAAACAAGGATACCCGAGCAGACCATCGGGCATTGATGGATGCCATGATTAAGTTGTACGCAGCCTATAAGGAATCTTTGGAAAAGAAATCCATGGGATTCCGCATGTCTGAGTGGGACAACAAACTTTTAAAATATGGTGCCATTTTCGAGAAGGAAATGATGGATCTTTCAGTGAATATTCCGTTGGAACAAGCGCTGGACAATGGATGGAGGATTCTAGCCGAATGCTTCACCAAGGAAGAAACGGGTTTACGGTCCGATTTAATAGCAAAGTTCTGGCCAGTGAAGTAAGGGTATGGCACGAATCAAGTACACGAAAAATGAATTAAAACGTCAGAAGGATGCTCTCAAACGGTTTCAACGGTACCTCCCTACCCTTCAACTGAAGAAACAGCAATTACAGATGGTAATCCGAACCGTGGAAGCCCAGGAGAGACAGAAGCGAGAGGCCCAAGAGGTAGTACGCCGGGCGATCGATAGGTGGATCGAGGTATTCGGAGAACCCATCGATCTTACAAAGCTAGTCAAGATCGAGAGAATCGAAACAGAAATTGGCAACATAGCCGGAGTAGATATTCCCGTATTCAAAGGAATCAGTTTCGAGAAAATCCCCTACGATCTGTATCGATACCCCCTTTGGGTGGATACAGGGATCGAGTATCTACAAAAGTTGATCGCCTTTGACACAGAAATCGAGATCCTCCAGAAACAGATCGAACTCTTAGCCCAGGAACTTCGAATCACCACCCAACGAGTGAATCTGTTCGAGAAAGTAAAAATCCCGGAAACAAAAGAGAATATACGAGTGATTCGTATCTACCTAGGAGATCAACAGACTGCTGCCGTAGTCCGAGGGAAGATCGCGAAAAACAAGATCGTTGCCGAGAAGGTGTAGAAGCTATGATCGTACCCATGAAAAAGGTATACCTAGTACTTCTCGAATCGAGAAGAAGAGAGTCCCTTGCTCGACTGAAAAGGGTGGGAGTCGTTCATATCGAAACATTCGGGAAGTCCAGTGAAACTCTCGAACAAATCCAAGAAAAAAGGCAGTACCTTCAAAGGGCTCTCCAGGCGCTTCCTTTTGAACCAAAAGGGAAAAAAGAAGTTTCAAATGGACCTGTGGAGAAGGAGACCTCCCTTCTCCAGGAAGAACACGTGTACTCGTTGGCTGAGAAGATCAATCAGACTGCAGATCAATTAAGAACCTTTAAGGAAGAGGCGGACAAGCTTTTCCGAGAAATTGATTTCTGGGAGAAGTGGGGAGATTTTAATCCGGAGGATGTACGAGAATTAGAACAGAAGGGGGTGCTCCTACGGCTTTATGAAGTACGGGTCCCTATGCTTTCCCAACTCCCAAACACCGGTTTGAGGATTCTTCTGTGGAAGACGAAAGAATATGCGGGAATCGTTTGGATCGGCCGGACGGAATCCGAATTCCCTAAGGGATTAGAACCTCTTCCCCTTCCTAGAAAAGGGTTATCTCTTCTTCGAGCAGAGTATAGAGAAAAACGACGGGAGATCCATCAGTTGGAGCGGGAACTATTTGAGCTGTCCCGGTTTAGGAAAGATGTGGAAAGGATGTTAGAACACCTTGAGGAATCCCTTGAATTTGAGCAGGTGTCTGCAGATCTGGAACAGGAAGGAGTACTACTCTATCTTTCAGGGTACGTTCCAGAACCCAAATTGAAGGATCTAAAGAAAGCCGCTTCAGAGAATGGATGGGGTCTACTGATTCGCGAACCTGCACCGGATGAGGTAGTTCCTACTCTCCTTGAAAATCCTCGCTGGATCCGGATCGTACAACCTGTATTCCAATTGTTGGGAACCATACCGGGATATAGGGAAGTGGATATTAGCTTCTTCTTCCTCCTGTTCTTCAGTCTCTTTTTCGCTATGATCATAGGGGATGGAGGATATGGAGTAATCCTGTTTGGCCTTTCTCTCTACTTTGCATCGAAAGAGAAAAAACGAATTGGGGTAATCTCAGATGGGTTACTTCTCCTTTTAGTAATGGGTTTTGGGACCATCATCTGGGGAGCCCTCACGGGCACATGGTTCGGGTTCGAACCTTTTTCCAAGATAGCTCCCTTTAAGTGGTTCGTCGTACCTTCCTTGTCTTCCTGGAATCCTCGGTCCAGTGAAACCATTAAGCATTTCACCTTCATTATCGGAACCGTCCATCTTAGCATCGCTCATGGGTGGAACTTCCTCAGAGAATTTTCGAAAACACCGAGAATCCGTGCTTTCGCTCAGCTAGGATGGCTCTCGATGGTTCTGGGGCTGTACTTCCTGGTCTTGAACTTGGCATTGGATTCCCGTAAGTATCCTGTCCCTACTGTTGCAGTGTATATGATCCTTGGAGGATTGGCAGCGGTGTTTATCTTCGGTCAGCAGGAGGGAAACTTCATTAAAGGGGTACTGAAAGGATTCAGTGGATTCATTACTACGTTCTTGAGTGGTATTTCCGTGTTTTCCGATATCGTTTCCTATATTCGACTCTTTGCTGTAGGGTTGGCATCAATAGAAATTGCCAAAAGTTTTAATGGGATTTCCATGGGACTCATGCAGCATCCCATTGGAATGGTGTTGGGAGTGGTGATCATTATCTTTGGGCATGGTTTAAACCTTGCCATGGGTGGATTGGCCGTAGTGGTGCACGGGGTACGGTTGAATTTGCTTGAGTTTTCTAACCATCTCGGTCTCGAATGGTCTGGCTTTGCCTACAGACCTTTTCGGGAACGAGGGGAAGAGGTAATGTAAATTTTACGAGAGTGCAAGGAGAGAAACGCATGAACATCGGATTAATGGGTATTGGGGCGGTCATGGCTCTTTCAGCAGCGGGTTCAGCCCTTGGAGCAGGATCGGCAGGTATGTCTGCAATTGGGGCGTGGAAAAAATGTTTCCTTCAAAATAAACCAGCCCCCTTCCTTCTCACTGCTTTCGTGGGCGCACCGCTCACACAGACCATCTATGGATTCATTCTGATGAACGCTTTACGAGGTGCCATGGACAAGATGGATCCCTGGGTTATCTTTGGGGCAGGGGTGTTTGGAGGGTTTGCCATGGGCATGTCTGCCTGGTTCCAAGGAAAAGCGGGTGCTTCCGCTTCGGATGCATTTGCGGAAACAGGAAAGGGATTCGGTAACTACATCCTGGTGTTGGGAATCATTGAAACAGTCGCCCTCTTCGTGATGGTGTTTCTGTTAGGCATTATAGGGTAGGGATTCGATTCCACATTACCCTTCATGAAATCTATCGCAGTACAAGTTGGGAGCGTAACCGTTGGAGGGGACGCTCCCATTTCTATTCAAACCATGTGGAAGCGTCCCCTCCAAAAGGTAGATGAAGGCCTCATTGCAGAGGTAAATCGGCTTAAAGCATTGGGGTGTGATATCCTTAGGTTTGCCGTTCCTGATATGGAAACTGCCGACCTATTGGGTAGGTTAGCGTCCAGGGTTTCGATTCCCCTTGTAGCAGATATCCATTTCGACTATCGGTTAGCTCTTCGTTGCCTAGATTACCCTATTGCAAAGATCCGGATCAATCCTGGCAATATTGGTGCTAGGTGGAAGGTGGAACAAGTCGTACGAAAGGCCCAGGATAAGGGAGTTCCCATACGAATCGGGGTGAATCATGGATCTTTGCCCCAGAAGTTCCAGACCCTACCAGATCCAGCTGCAGCTTTACTCGCTGCAGCCGAGGAAGAGATAGAGATCCTAGAAAGCCTTTCCTTCCGTAGCATCATCGTCTCCATGAAATCATCCGATACTGAAAGTACCGTGGAAGCGAATCGGCGATTTGCGCAAAGGTATTCCTACCCCCTCCATATTGGTATCACCGAAGCGGGTCCCCTCATTCCGGGGATCGTTCGGAGTACCCTTGCATTGTCCCAACTTCTGAAAGAAGGAATCGGATCCACCATCCGAGTATCCTTGAGCGATGCACCGGAAACTGAAGTCCTGACAGCCAAGGAACTTCTTTCCGCATTGGGACTTCGGAAAGGGGGAGTTCGAATCATCAGTTGCCCTCGGTGTGGTCGTTCAGGGTTCGATGTACAGGGTTTCTTGAAGGTAGTAGGAGAGGAATTGCAACAGGATGGGAGGGATCTCACCGTTGCGGTGATGGGATGTGTGGTGAATGGTCCGGGGGAGTCCCGTCATGCAGATCTAGGGATAACCGGATCAGGAGATAAAGTAGTAATTTTTAAAAAAGGCAAGATTGTGCACACTGTTCGCCCAGAGGAAGCCGTGGAAACTTTCTTAAAGGAGTTTAGAAGCCTTTGAAAACGTGGAAACGATCTTTTTGGGGGATCTTTTTTTTCTGCAGTTCTACCCTATTCCTCTTTCCTCAAACCACCTCATCGGATCAGCCTGATTGGTATCTCCTTGAAAAGGGGAGGGATGCTTTTCGGAAGGGTAACTTTGCGGAAACTTTAACCCTTTTGAAGCGGTTTCAAGCAATGCATGGAGAGAAACCGGAGGCAGTGTTCCTGACGGGACAAGTATACGAAGCAGAAGGAGAGAACCGGCTTGCCAAGAAGTACTATGAAAGATCTCTAGAATTGAGCAAGCAGTTCTATGTGCTAGAGGACAAATACCAGGTATTCTATCGATTGGCGCAACTCTATCTGGCAGAGAAACGGTATAAGGAATACGAGAGCATTCTGATGGAGATGTTACGCGATCATCCCGAAAGCCGATCCGATCGGTTCGAAAAATTCAGAACTTCTCTCGTAAAGTCGGTAACTACCGATGGCCTGAATGTAACCCTTCAGTTGTACAGGCTTAAAAACGACTTTGCAACGAGAGCGAATCGTGAATTAGGTATTTTTTACTGTCGAACCCGTAGGTCCGACAAGGCCATTCTCCACCTGACCCTTGCTCAAGTTGCGATTCTCTCCACCCTGATCGAGGAAATGAAGTTCATCGACCCCGGGTATCAATATAAAGATTTGAAAGAGTTGCTGACCCTTGCCATGGCTAGACCCTATTTGAAAGGGTTTTTAAATGAGAGCGGTGCTTGGGAGGGCTTCTATTATCTTGCTTCCTCCCTCTACTTGCATGGAGTGATAGATCAGGCAAAGTTGCTCTGGGAACTTCCTTTCCAATTCGCAGAGGGAGAGATGAAGGCTCGGAGTCAACGTCAATTGCAAAAGCCTCAACCAGAACCTTTCATTGGTTTTTAACGCAGCATGGATAAAATCATCATTCGGGGTGCTCGGGAGCATAATTTAAAGAACATCAACCTCGATCTCCCCCGAAACAAACTCATTGTTTTGTCTGGACTTAGCGGTTCGGGCAAATCTTCTCTAGCCTTCGATACGATTTTCGCAGAGGGACAAAGGAGGTACATCGAATCCCTATCTTCCTATGCTCGACAATTCCTCGGCAGGTTAGAGAAACCTGACGTGGATTACATAGAAGGCCTTTCACCTGCTATTGCCATAGAACAAAAGACAACTCATCGGAATCCACGGTCTACTGTCGGGACAGTCACAGAGATATACGATTACCTCCGACTCTTATTTGCACGGGTTGGAATCCCCCATTGCCCTATTTGCGGACGGGAAATCCGAGAACAATCAGTGGATCAGATCATCGATACCGTGGTGTCCTATCCTCAGGGAAGCAGGATCATGATCCTTGCTCCCCTGCTGCAGGGGAAAAAAGGGGAACATCAACGGATTCTGGAAGATGCAAGGAAGGCAGGTTTCCTACGTGTACGGATCGATGGGCAACTCTATTCTCTGGATGAACCCATCCGTTTAGAAAAAAATAAACCGCATACCATTGAGCTAGTGGTAGATCGAATCGTTCTCGAAGAAGGGATCAGAAAACGGGTGGCAGAGTCACTTGAAACTGCTCTCGAGATCGGTGAAGGGAGGGTAAGGGTGTTACGGGTAGACACGGAACCACCGATAGAACAGTTCTTTTCCCAGAAAAGCGCTTGTCCTACCTGTGGGGTAAGTCTTCCCGAGATACAACCCCGGTTGTTTTCCTTCAACAGTCCGTTCGGCGCTTGTCCTGCTTGTTCCGGTCTAGGGGTAAGCTTAGAGTTTGACCCTGACCTCCTTATGCCTGACAAGGATCTTTCCTTCAATGAAGGAGGAATCGTTCCTTTTAATCCCGAGGCGAACTGGAATCGCAGCAAGTTCGAATCTCTAGCTGACCATTTCCATTTTTCTTTGGATACTCCCTTGAAAGATCTTCCTACAGAAGTGATGAACATCCTGTTGTACGGAACGGAAGAAAAGGTCAATGTCTCCTATGTGAATCGAGAAGGCACAGGGAGATTCGAGTACTCGGCTCCGTTTAAAGGGATCCTAGAGGAACTGAAACGAAGATACTTGGAAACCACATCGGATCATGTGAAAGAATGGTTGGAACAGTTCATGACGAACCGTCCCTGCAGCGTATGCAACGGTACCCGACTGAAGGGAGAGGCATTGGCAGTAACGGTTGGGGGAAAGAACATATTCCAAGTGAGTTGCCTAACCATCCAAGAGTGTTGGCAGTTCTTTCAAACCCTTACCCTGCCGCGTACGGAGCAGACAATCGCATCCCAGGTGCTGAAGGAAATCATGAATCGTTTGCAGTTTCTGCTGAATGTGGGGCTAGATTACCTGACCCTTCAACGAGAAGCTTCCACCCTGAGTGGCGGAGAAGCTCAACGGATTCGGCTGGCAACCCAGATCGGATCTTCCTTGGTAGGGGTCCTGTACATTCTGGATGAGCCTACCATTGGCCTCCACCAGAGGGACAATCAACGCCTCATCGATACCTTGCTCCACTTGAGGGATCAGGGGAATACCCTGATCGTGGTAGAGCACGATGTGCAAACCCTTCTCGCTGCTGATTGGATCGTGGATCTTGGTCCAGGGGCAGGTATCCATGGAGGTTCTATTGTAGCCCAAGGACCACCTCAAGAGATTCTTTCCCATTCAGAGAGTCTGACAGGAAAGTACTTGAGCGGCAGGCTCCAGATTCCTTCTCGACCCCGTAAACGAGAGGGAAATGGTCATTTCCTGATTCTCCGAGGAGCCCGGAAGCACAATCTGAAGAACATCGATGTACGTTTTCCACTAGGAAAGTTCATCGTTATCACAGGAGTGTCGGGTTCTGGAAAATCGAGTTTGCTAACAGACCTTCTCTATCCAGCCATCCTCGAAAGGATGGAAAAAAGACCTTCACGGGAGAAGGACTTCGATTCCCTTGAAGGCACGGAGCATATCGACAAGGTAATCCTTATCGATCAAGGCCCCATCGGCCGAACACCGCGATCAAATCCCGCTACCTATACAGGATTATACTCTTTAATCCGTGAGATCTTCGCCACCCTTCCCGAATCGAAAGCCCGGGGGTATACTCCGGGTAGATTCTCTTTCAATGTGCCGGGAGGCAGATGCGAACATTGTAAGGGGGATGGAACGATTCGGATAGAAATGCATTTTCTTCCCGATGTGTTCGTTACCTGTGAGGTGTGCAAAGGAAAGAGGTTCAATCGAGAAACCCTCGACATTCGTTACAAGGGGAAAAACATACACGAAGTATTGGATATGACCGTAGAGGAAGGGAGAGAGTTTTTCAGTTCTCACCCCCGGTTAGTGGAGAAACTGGACACCCTCCATTCAGTAGGGTTGGGATACATCAAGTTAGGGCAATCGGCATTGACTTTTTCCGGAGGGGAAGCCCAGCGGATCAAGCTTAGCCTTGAACTCTCCCGAAAGAGTACAGGATCGACTCTTTACATTTTAGATGAACCGACAACAGGGCTCCATTTTGCCGATGTGAAGATGTTGCTGGAAGTGTTGAATCGGCTGGTAGATCGGGGAAACACGGTGATCTTGATTGAACATCATTTGGACGTGATTAAACAGGCGGACTGGATCATTGACCTCGGCCCAGAGGGAGGGGATAAAGGTGGGTGGATCGTTGCCGAAGGGTTACCGGAGGAGGTAGCTTTCCATTCCAACTCCCACACGGCCATCTATTTACGCTCCACATTCCAGGAGAGGGAGTAGGTGTGTGATAGGAAAAGGTACGAGGGTACCGCAACGTCTTTTTATCCTTCTTTGCATGCTTTTGTTAGAAGATTTATCCTATTCCCCGGTGTATGGGGAAGAAGCTACTCCCTCGGACCTGTTTATTCAGACAGTCCCTATTCAAATTTCAACCTCCACCTTCATAGAACTCACCGATTGGTGTAAACGTTTAGGGCTCTCTACCGAAGGGACTCGGAAAGATCTGGAAGCACGGTTGTATCGCTACTATGGGCTCACTGCTTCACAAACCGAGGAACAAGGGAAAGAGACACTGGTGCAGATCAAATCTGCTTCGTCTACCGAATACTATTCGGTAAAAGAGTTCGATGAAGAGTATGTACGTCTCAATGGTGGTGTACATTTGGTGATGGAGGATACGAAGAAAGGTACTACCTATACCCTTTTTGCTGATTCGGTCCTCTACAACCGAAGCAAGAAACTTTTAAGCGCCTATGGGAACGTCCGGTACGAAATTAAATCCCAGGGAAAGGAAGAGAAGTTTACAGGAACCAATATCCTGATCAATTTGGACACCTGGGAAGGATACTTTATTCAGGGGCAGTCTCTCCGGGAACGAACTATTTCAGGGGAACCCTTGACTTTTCGATTGAAGGGAGAGTTCATTTCGCGCTCCACCTCTGATTTTGTATTGATGGAAGGAGCATCCATTACTTCTTCCACTAGTCTGCCCCCGTATTATCGGCTGGATGCGGAAAGAATATGGATTCTAGGACCCCAGGAGTGGGGAGTAAAGGACGCAACCCTATACGTGGGGAATATACCCATTTTCTATTTTCCTTTCTTCTTCTATCCGGGTGATGAGGTGGTGTTTCATCCTGTATTTGGGTACAAGAGTAGGGAAGGAACCTTCTTCCAGACCACAACCTATCTAGTGGGGAATCGGAAGAATGATTCAAGTGGAGCATCCTTTTTACAACTGTCCGATACAGGTCCTAACGATCGAGTAAAAAGTCTCCATGGGATCTTTCTCAGAGATACAGAAGAGAAACTGGTCCATCCGGACTGGTTTGTGAAACTCTTACTGGATGCGTATAGCCGGTTGGGGGTCTATGGAGGGATTGAAGGATCTTTACCTAACCTTTTCCCTAGATTAAAAACTCTCACCTTTTCCGGTGGAGTAGGGGTAAGTCGAAACCTATATTATGGAACGGTACCGGGTTTTACCGGTGCGTACACTCCCTACTGGCAAAAGGAGGATGGAACTATTTCTACCTTCTGGAATACCACCTATTTTCTAGGAACGGAACTACCCTTTCGGTATGGCAGTGCAGTGTCGATAGAGTATGGGCAAGACTCTTTGCAGCTTCGGGTTAATTTGGAGATGTATTCTGATCCCTATTTTAAAGATGACTTTGGGGATAGGATGGAACGGATTGATTGGAGTCGTTTTCTACAGAGTGTGGTCATGGTGGAAACAACTCCGGTGTTAAAAGAACAGTTAGACTGGTCTATCGAAGGCTCCTTTACCGTACCTACATCGTTTCTTTCTCCCTGGATCAGCTACCTTCGGATTCCAAAGGTGGGAACCTCGTTGAACTGGAAGAGCAAAGAGATCCCTTCTACCTACTTGAAAGAGTATGAGAGAGTAGATCCTACCCGACGGTACTACTATCCATCCCTTTTATCCGTTCCAGAAATATCCCTTGAGATGGGGGGAACCCTGTATTCGTATGTCTCCCAAGGGGCCTCTAAACCAACAACTCCTCCCAAGGGACCTCCCGCTGAAGGAAGAAAACCTGCTGAGGATCTCAGACCCCCCTGGGAAATAAGCCAAGAAAAGGAAGAACCCACGAAGGAAGCTAAGGAAGAAGAGATTCCTGGTCTGAAAACCCCTAACCTACTACCCAATGCAACGGTTACCCCTTTTCCCCTACCTATCAATGTGGACCTTACCTATGCGTTTAAACCTACCTTCAGTTATCAGAACAGTACATATCCAGATCCCTGGATCTATCCAAAGGACGTTACCTTCCAATTTTCCTATGCAACACTCACTGTGCAGTCCCTATTTCAATTGATGACTAACGTACGCCTCTATGACAAATTGATCCAACAGCAAAACACCATATCCCTTTCCGTCAGGCATCGAGACGTCTCCTTTTGGAATGATTCACTACCCGTGAACCAAAAAAAAAGTCTCGAATTGACGGCGTACCAGTACAGATCCCTCAGTATCTCGGATACCTATACCCTCACTACATACCCGTTCTTGTATACCGAGCTTTTTCAGAATTCCAATGTGAATTACACAGTAAATGCCTTTCTGTTACAACGGAGTTTCTCTGCCCTGGTGAACGATGAACCAATCTATAAAAACCAGTATTTGGATTTTTCAAAGAAAACCATCACCCAGCATCGAACCCAATTGAGTTTGATCGGGAATTTCTATCCTCTTCAACCACAACTTCAATTCACCTATACCATGCCACCGTTGGATGAGATCTTTTCCAGTGTTGCTTCTCTAACCTGGGGGCCTTCCAGCACTTCTGTGAGTCTCACCCAGAAAAAGGTAGACTCCCGTTGGGTGAATCAACCTCTCAGTATCCAACAGAAGCTGCAATTCTCTCCTCAAGTTTCTTTCAATGGAACCTATCTGTATGATTTGGAAGAAGATCATCCTACTTCCTTCACCTTATCCGCGAACTTTTGGTATGTTCAATTTCAATTGAATGCTGCATACACGGAACCGTACCAGTATGCAGGAGCTTCCAAAGGATGGGTGAAGCAAGAAAAGAAAGAGTTTATCCCTTCCGCTCTTTCTTGGAGCCTCTCATACCGATATGAACCGGATCCTTTTTGGAAGAACCGTATCCGAGTGTCCACTGGATTGAACTCCAACTTTTCCATGAATCTCATTCGGTATACGGAATCTTCTCTATCCATCTCCTACGATTTAGTTTTCTCTATTTACCGTTTTTTAGATCTAAAGCTTTCCACCACTTCAAAAAACACCATGGTTTACCAATATTTCCCAAGTCTTGCGGAAGGTGTGGATAGGACCTGGAGGAACCCCCTATTGGATCTGGCAAAATCCTTCAACTTCTTCCGTACAAAAGATCGGTATGATTCTTTCTTCAAACTGAGTACCATCAAACTAGAAGCTGTGCATCATTTAGACGATTGGGATCTGACTATCTCGTATACAGGCACGCCTGAGTTGCTTACCCTGGCTAATGGAAGGCAGGAGTTCCGCTGGAATGGGATTCTTGGAATCTTTCTCCAGTGGAAGCCGATACCAGAGGTGAAAACCGAGTTTCGATACGATAAAACAGGACTCACCTACTAGGTACCCATTGACACTATGGAGAAAGTCTTCGTACACTTTATACGAAAGAGGTGAATAGGTAGGAGTGAGATCAAAAAAAACAGGTTCAATTGTATTAGAAGACGTGGGAGTTCTTTCGGAACTCTGTGGGGTGAATGACACGAATCTTGAAATTATCGCCGAAGTATTGGAAACTCCCATCTTTTCTCGAGGAAACGAAATTGTTTTAGAAACGGATAATGTACAGATCCACCATCGGTTTAAACAGCTGATACAGGAGCTAGAAACCTACGCATTACAGGGGCAATCCCCCACACCAGATTTAATCCGGGCGGTCTATGCATCCATCCTTTCCCAGAATACGGCTGAAATCGAACTCCTTCGGAGTTGTAGTATCAACATTCCGGGTGGGTATTCCCGGGTATTCCCCCGTGGGTTGCATCAAGCGCGTTATATCGAAGGAATTCAGTCTCATGTGCTGAGTTTTGGGATCGGACCCGCTGGAACAGGGAAAACCTTTTTAGCAGTAGCTTGTGCATTGGAAGAGGTGGTAGGAAGGAAGAAGCGAAAATTGGTCTTGACGCGTCCAGTAGTAGAAGCAGGGGAATCGTTGGGTTTTTTACCGGGAGACTTAACTCAGAAGTTGAATCCGTATCTTCGACCTCTGTACGATGCCATGGAAGCTCTCATCCCCCATGAACTGATTAATCGATTACAGGAAAATGGGATGATCGAGATTGCTCCTCTCGCGTACATGAGGGGAAGAAGTTTGAAAAACTGTGTGGTAATTCTCGATGAAGCCCAGAATACCACCCGTGAACAGATGAAAATGTTTTTAACACGGATAGGGGAGGATTCGAGGGTAATCGTAACGGGAGATATTACCCAAATCGATCTGCCCAGAAAAGAATTATCTGGATTGATTCATGCTACGAAAATCTTAAAGAATATCAAAGACATTTATTTTGGGTATTTTACTGCTGCGGATGTGGTGCGAAATCCATTGGTAAAGAAGATCGTACAAGCTTACGAGGCGGAGACCCTCAAAGAAAAAGAATAGGAAAGATCATTGAATATCGTCGATATTACTGTAGTGGGCCTTGAAGAGCCTTCCTGGATCCCTCGAGTGGAACAATTCTGTTTAAAGATTCTAGAACAATTACAACTGGACAATTGGGAACTTTCTATAGTATTTTGTACTAACCAGTTTATTCGAGAGTTGAACAACCGGTTTCGGGAGAAAAATGAAGTGACAGATGTGTTGTCCTTCTCTCAATCCGAAGGGGAACCGTTCCCTATCTCACCCCATCAATCAAAAACCATTGGGGATGTAGTGATATCGTTGGATATGGTGGAAGCAAACCGACAGGACACAGGTGAACCCTGGGAAACAGAATTGAAACGGTTGTTGATCCATGGAATCCTACATCTCGCTGGATACGATCATGAAGAGTCTGATGAGGAAAGGGAAATGATGGATCTTCAAGACCGATTGCTCCAAGATTTTATGGAGGAACGGATACGTACATGAGTTTGGGGAATTGGTTACATAAGCTTAGTAGACTCGATTCACTATTGAAGAAGAAACATCACAGCACCGAGACACCGGATGAAAGGGAAATGATCCATGGAATACGGGAACTTTCCAGTACATCGGTGAAAGAAATAATGGTTCCGCGAATCGATGTAGTATTTTTCTCTCTCGATGCGCCGGTCCAGGAAGTATTACAGAAAATTGTCGAATCTGGTTACTCCCGGTTTCCCGTTTACAAGGATACTATCGATAACGTGGTAGGGATGCTCTACGTGAAGGACATTCTGATGAAACTTGTTCAGGGGCAGCCGATCCGATTTGCTGAGATTCTAAGAAAACCTTATTTCGTGCCTGAGAGTAAAAAGCTTGACTCCCTTCTCCGAGAAATGAAGCGGAGAAAGGTTCATATCGCAATCGTGGTTGACGAATACGGAGGTGTCTCTGGCATCGTCTGTCTGGAAGATATCATTGAAGAGGTAATCGGGGACATTCAGGACGAGTTCGATGATGAGAAAGAAGAGATTCTTCGAATCGGGGACAATGCATTTCTCTGTGATGCCCGTATCAACCTCCACGATTTAAACGAGGAGATAGGCTTGAATCTCCCTGAGGAAGACTTTGATACGCTAGGCGGATTCGTGTTCGAACTCTTTGGGAAAATACCCGCTCGATACGAAAAAGTTTCCTATAAAAACCTGGAATTTGTGATCCAAGAGATGGAAGGACACAAGATCAAGTCCGTAAAGATTCTCCTGGCTGAAAAAGATGAAAACCCTGGGAACTCCTAAATCCGTTTTTCTTCTTTTATTATTCTTCTTTGCTTTTTTTCCCATCCAGCTTATGGCTCAAGAACTTCCTTCGGATCATCCCATCTCTCTCTATCGGCAGGGAATGGAATACCGAAGAATAGGGGATTTCTACCGGGCTCTGGAGTTCTTCCGAGCGGCAACTCAAAAGAATCCCGCCTATTTTGATCCTATCTTCGCGTCGGCCGATCTGTTCTTTCAGATAGAAGAGTACGATGAAGCGTTAAAAATGGTGGAAGCCGCCCTGCGATTGTCCAAACAGGATTCTAATGCTCGGGTTCTGAAGGCCAGAATCCTAGTAGGAATGGGCAGATTCAAAGAAGCCTCAGATCTTTACACGATCCTCTTGCAGGAAGAACCGAACAATGTAGAAGCAAAATTGGGGAAAGCCGAGTTGGATCTAGCGTTAGGGAAGAACCGCAACGCTACACTTGAATATCTAGATACATTGAAAAGGTTTCCCGATAATCGGCGAGCCCTTCTTTCCATGGGAGTACTTCTTTCCCAACAGGGGAATGGCCAGGAAGCGGAAGCTTACTTTGATGCTGCCCTGCGGTACCATAGCGATGCTCCTATTGTGCATTACTTGGTGGGAGAGTATTATTTTAAACAAAAGAAGTATGATCTAGCTATCGAACGTGCTCGCACCGCTCTCAGTATCAAACCCGATTATCCAGAAGCGCACCAGCTATTGGGATGGATCAGTTTTCAAAAAGGAGACTACCTAGAGGCCTATTCCCGAATGGATCGCTTGCTTGCGATTAACCGGGCTAATCCGCTAGGGTTCTTTCTAAAAGCCCTCTCTGCACTAAGGATGGGAAGAAACGATGAGGGAATTACCCTATTACGAAGTCTTGTTACCCTTGCTCCAGAGGATGAGGTTGCGAGAATTGTCCTAGAGGACTCGTTGAAAGAACTTCTTCCTGTAGAAGAGAACCTTCGAAAAACCTACGCGCAGTACCACTTCGACCGAGGAGACAAATTCCAGGAACGAAACCTTTTCCATCGAGCCCTGGAAGAATACCGAAGAGGATTACAGATCGATCCTTATTCGAAACGGGGACGTTTAGCGTATGCGGAGATGCAGCAGAAAATCGGCTATCCTGGGTATGCGTACAATTCTCTTCAGTTCCTGAAAAAACAGAATCTGGCAGATCGAAGCGCTTTGGAACAGTTGGAGATCTTAGAAAGTATCCTATCTGATCGACCGGCTCAACGATGGAAGTACGATCAATTCATAAATCGAAAACCTTCGTTTAACCTTTCCCTCTTTGTAGATCTGAAGTCAGCGTCTCTTCAGCATGGATTTTCGGAACTCTACCTAGCTCGATACCTTGCGGACCTCCTGATGGGTATTCCCTCCTTACAAATCCCTGCTCCTCCTATGGCAGTGTCCACCTTCGGGGAAGCCTTTCAAGAAGCTCGTCAAAGAGGAACCGATTACTTCCTTTTCCTTTCCTTTGGAGAGACTTCCCGAGAGTTCTCCATTCAAGGTGATTGGTATCTCTCTCGCACAGGGGGTAAGATTGACACCCTATCTGTGTATCGGACTGGAAACGATCGGGTACAGAATGCCCTGGTTCAAATTGCAAGCTTAGTGAAGGAAAAACTCCCTATTCGGGGAGTCCTGTTAAAACGAGAGTTCGAACAAGCCTTGGTCGGTTTAGGCAAGGCAGATGGGTTGAAAAAAGGGGATAAGTTTTGGATCCTACCTTCCCGTGCATTAACCTTAAAGAACGATTCTTTTGGATTCGTATATTCTCCCAAAGAAATTCTAGGCACTTTTACTGTTACTGATGTGGATGATCTTCTTTGCGAGGGAACGATTCAAAAAGAAGGGTTCTTCGATCGTATCAACCCCGGCGATGTGCTAATTCCGTACGAGGAACAGCTGAAGCAAAAACAGGAACCGATTCCTTCTCAACCTACTCCCTCGGCTTCCCCCCTGTATAGAAAAATCCTTCGCATCCAATAGAATATATTTTTATAGATTAATCTGTTTCAATTGACAGAGGTTTGGATTTTCCGTATAGTCTATCTGCATACAAAATCCTTAGAGATGGTTAGGGGGAACAGATGAAAGTTGCCATTAATGGGTTTGGTAGAATTGGAAGACTTGCCTTTCAAGCAATGGTAGAACAAGGATTGCTGGGAAAGAAAATTGATGTAGTAGCCGTAGTGGATGTAAGTACCGATGCTTCTTACTTTGCCTATCAGCTTAAGTACGATTCTGTCCATGGTCGTATGAAGGCAGATGTACGGTCAGAAAAAAGTTCACCATCCCTTGAAGAGGATGACCTGCTGGTTGTCAATGGACATAAAATTCGATGCGTGGGAGCAAAGAAGAGCCTTGAAGAACTACCCTGGAAAGAACTGGGAGTAGAGTATGTAATTGAATCTACCGGTCTTTTTACAGACAAAGAAAAAGCCGAAGGGCATATCAAGGCCGGCGCCAAGAAAGTCATCATCACGGCCCCTGCAAAAGGAGACTTGCGAACTTTTCTCATGGGGGTGAACCATTGGGAATACGATCCGAAGGTGCACCATGTGGTGTCTAACGCTAGCTGCACCACCAATTGTCTGGCTCCTCTGGTGTATGTCCTTCTCAAAGAAGGGATAGGGTTGGAAACAGGATTGATGACCACCATTCATTCCTACACGGCCACCCAGAAAACGGTAGATGGACCTTCCAAAAAGGATTGGCGAGGCGGTCGTGCAGCAGCCATCAACCTCATTCCTTCCACCACCGGAGCGGCTAAAGCAGTGGGGGAGGTTCTTCCCGCAATTAAAGGAAAACTTACTGGTATGTCTTTCCGGGTGCCTACTCCGGATGTTTCGGTGGTGGATCTCACGTTCCGTTCTGCACGGGATACATCCATTGAAGAAATCGACTCGCTGTTAAAGAAAGCTTCTGAGACGTACCTAAAGGGAATCCTGGGCTATACTGAGGAAGAATTGGTGTCTACCGATTTCATCCATGATCCTAGAAGCTCCATCTACGATTCTCTAGCTACCTTACAGAACAACTTAAAGGGAGAAAAACGGTTCTTCAAGATCGTGTCCTGGTACGACAACGAATGGGGATACTCGAACCGTGTGGTAGATCTATTGATGTACATGGACAGTAAGAAGTAAGTTCCTGGGTGAGGAAATATCCCAGGCAAACCCGGAGGTATCGGTATGATAAAGACGGTGCGTGATGTAGAGTTAAAGGGAAAACGAGTGCTGATGCGGGTGGATTTTAACGTGCCCATGAAAGATGGGGTAGTTCAGGACGATACTCGAATTACTGCAGCTTTACCCACCCTGCGGTACGTACTTGAGCAAGGGGCTCGTTATCTGATCCTGATGTCCCACCTGGGAGATCCCAAGAAGGACATGGAAAAAGCCAAAGAAAAGGCTACGAAGGAGGGTAAACCTTTTGACGAAGAGAAGTACCTTGCGGGGAAACATCGGCTCGCACCAGTAGCAAAACACCTGTCCCAACTTTTAGGGAAACCAGTGAAATTTGCTCCTTCTTGCATTGGACCTGAAACAGAAGCGATGGTGAAGGGTCTAAAGGATGGGGAAGTATTAATGCTGGAAAACACCCGATTTCATCCGGAAGAAACCTCTAAGGATGAGAAGGTCCGTTCCGAGTTTGCGAAAAAACTGGCTTCCTATGCGGATCTGTATGTCAACGATGCCTTCGGGACTGCTCATCGAGCTCATGCTTCCACGGTGGATGTGGCAAAATTCCTACCTGCTGTGGGCGGCTTTCTCATGGAGAAGGAAGTGCGGTACTTGGAGCCCCTTTTGAAGAATCCGGAAAAACCTTTTGTAGCCATCATAGGAGGAGCAAAGGTCTCTTCCAAGATTGGAGTGTTGGAATCCCTCATCACCCGTTGTACGACCCTAGTGATTGGGGGTGGAATGGCCTATACGTTTCTTAAATCCATGGGGAAGAAGATAGGGGCAAGCCTTGTGGAAGAGGATCATCTTGGAACTGCGGATAAACTTCTTGCCCTTGCCAAAGAGAAAAAGGTGGAGGTAATCCTTCCTGTGGATCATGTGGTGGCGACAGAATTTTCAGACAAAGCCATCCCTGAATACATCGATGGAGTGGATATTCCAGAGGGAAAAATCGGGATGGATATTGGAAAGAAAACTTTAGACCTCATTCGGAGCAGGGTAAAGGCTGCAAGGAATCTAGTCTGGAATGGTCCTTTAGGAGTGTTTGAGTTTGAAGCATTTGCCGAAGGGACACGACAGGTAGCCATCATGGTTGCTGAATGCCCGGGCACTACTGTAGTGGGAGGAGGGGACTCTGTAGCAGCGGTAAACAAATTCCATCTAGCTGATAAAATTGATCATGTATCTACCGGCGGGGGAGCCTCTTTGGAGTTTCTGGAAGGGAAAATACTACCCGGTATCGCCGTTTTGCAGCAGAAGTAGTTCGGAAGGAGCAAAAAGTGACTCGAAGAAAGTACATAGCAGGAAACTGGAAAATGCATAAAACCGTTGCAGAGGCAACATCGTTAGCAAAAGAACTTGTGGACTCCCTCAAGGGATGTCCGCATAAGCTCATGATTGCACCTCCCTTCACTGCGTTAGCGGCAGTAGCTCCCCTAGTGAAGGGTACTAATATCCTTTTGGGGGCGCAGAATATGGCGTCAGTAGAGCAGGGGGCGCATACTGGAGAAGTCTCGGTTCTAATGCTGAAAGACTTAGGGGTAGAATCTGTTATTTTAGGGCATTCAGAACGGAGAATCCTCTACGGTGAAAAGGATGGACTCATCAATGAAAAAGTTAAACTAGCGTTAAAACATGGGTTAGAGGTTATCCTTTGCGTGGGGGAAACGTTGGAGGAGCGAGAAAAGGGAAAGGCAGAGGAAGTAGTTACCTCTCAGGTCACCCAATGTTTAAAAGGAGTAGACGAAGACGCTCTGATGAGAGTTACCATCGCCTATGAACCGGTTTGGGCTATTGGAACTGGAAAGAATGCTACCCCTGAGGATGCCGATGCCATCCATTCGGTGATCCGAAAGGTGCTGGATACCCTCTATCGACGGGGGATAGGTGAAAAAGTTACGATCCAGTATGGAGGGTCGGTCAAGCCAGAAAACGCAAAAGACCTCCTCACTATGCCAAACATCGATGGTGCCCTCGTAGGAGGGGCTTCACTGAAAAAAGAAACCTTTGTGCCGATCGCCTGGTTCGATCGATAAGATAGTAAGAAGGGGATGAACTATGCTGATTGTAAGTGGAATCCTGCTAGTCCTATTCGTCTTGAGCTCCTTATTGCTGATTGCGGTGGTGCTTATTCAGGATGAACAGGGAGAAGGACTAGGAGGTTTGTTTGGAGGGGGAAGCAGTACACCCTTCGGTAGTCGTTCTGGGAACGTTCTGACACGACTCACCTCTATTCTGGGTGCCATTTTTATCCTTACAGCGTTTGGCTTGGCTTGGGTAAACCGAACACCAGAGAGTGGAGATGTAATAGGAGCTGCTCGAAGACAACAAGGAACCCAAACAAGTGTAGAATGGTGGAAAACCGAACCGAAGGAAGAATCCATCCAGTCGCCTCCCGTAGAACCTAAGAAATAGGTTAACTATTCTATGCTTTTACAGGAGCTGTTCACCCCCTCTCGAATCAAAGTGAATCTCGAGTCAGAGGATAAAGAAGAGGTTTTCGAAGAGCTTGTGGATCTTCTAGTTCGTAGCTACCATTTAGAAGGGAAACGGGATCAAATCCTCGAGGCCATCCGAGAGCGAGAACAGAAAATGTCTACCGGGATAAAGACCGGAATTGCAGTTCCTCACGGTAAGACCAATGCCATCGAAGGGAATGTGGGGGTACTGGGAGTATCCCATAAGGGAATCGACTACGGAGCCCTGGATGGAGAGCCGGTTTATTTGGTTTTTCTGCTGGTTTCATCGATGAATGAGTCCGAGCAGCATTTGAAAGTTTTGAAGAAGGTTGCTTCCCTCATTGAGTATACAGATTTCTATACAAAGGTGATGGAAGCGGATACCGCTGAGAAAGCTCATGCGGTATTGAAACAATTTGAGGACATCTTGGATTATCAGGAAACATAAATGCCCACCGAATCCGAAATTCTCCAACACCTACTGGAAGCTGAACGTAAAGCAAACGAGTTGGTGAAACAAGCAGAACGCTCGGTGGCAGAAAAGATCGAAGCCGTTAAGAGAGAGAAGGAGGAGCAGTTTCGTCTCTTACGGGAAGAATGGCAGCGTTCGTCCGAGCTAAAGTTACGGGCGTTTCAGGAGGAACTGCAAGAACAGAAGATCCGCCTTCTATCGCAAAGAAAGAAACACCTCGAAACCATAGAAGGCCAGTGGGAAAATGCTCGTACTTTACTGAAGACACTTCTAGGAATCCTATGAACCGAGCCGGCCAGTATGCCTACCTTCACGGAAAACTACACGGTATCATGGCCAAATCTTTTCTGGATGCACGATTTCAGACCCTTCTCAGGTTGACCAACCTTTCCGATGTATACCGCACTCTATTTCCTAAAGAAGGACTGGATGTTTCAGAGAAAGACTTGGTACATATAATCGAGAAAAAGTATGAGAAGAAAAATCTTGACAGTTACATTCGTACTCTAACCATCTTTCCCACCCCCCCTCCGTTATTGGTGCAAGTCTTAAGACGCTTCGAAATCAGAAACGTAAAATCCATACTTCGGAGTATCCATACAGGCCTACCCTTACAAGAACTGTGGGATATTGGAAGGTTTGGTAAGATATCCCTTCCGATATCAGACTTAAGAAAGGCTTTGGAAAGAACTCCCTATGCGTATCTCCTGGAAGAGTTACAGAAGAAACCTCTCTGGGAGGTAGAGTTCCGCCTAGATGAAGACTATTATCGTAGTCTGTGGGAAGAAATTTTAGCGTTAGATAGAAAAGAACTATCCATCCTTAGACCCGCTTTCCTCACAGAACTACGACTGCTCAATATCCTTTGGGCTTTACGCCTACGGTATTACTATCGGATCGAAGAAGAAAGGGTACTGGAACGATTGTTCCTCCGTGACGAGGTCGGGTTGGAAAAAGAGGTGAAAATCCTGTATCAGTTGCCTCTGGATGAAGGATCTCAATGGCAGAACTGGAAGTATGGATGGCTTGTAGCTAGTACACCGGAAGGACAGATTGATCCTGCTCCAGCCAATTGGCGGGTTTCCAAACGATTGTACCTCCTCTATCGAAGACTTTTCTATCACTGTCCCTTCACGTTAGCCGCCGTCTATGGATTCTATCGAATGAAAGAGTATGAAGTACGGCTAATCCATACTTTGACAGAGGGTATCCAAATTGGGGTGCCTGAAACAGCGATCAGAGAGTTGGTAGAAGGGCTATGATCTTCACCGAAAAGATGAGGAAAGTCGAGCTTCTCCTTCTAAAACGGGACATAGATAGAGTTTTGGAATACCTAGGAGTAGAGCGATGCTTTCAAGTGAGCGATACGGTGGAAAAGGATAAAGGAGAACAATTCTTTAGATATCAGGATCTTCTCCAACGATTGAAATCATCTATGGATTTTTTAGGGATACCTTACACCGGAGAAAGGGTGCATCCAAAGGACATTCATAGCCCTACAGAGGGGGATTTGGAATTGTCTGAAAGGATCTTGGAAAAAACCTCTTACGTGCTGGAAAGGGAAAAGAACCTTCTGGAACAAAAGTTGTCCTTGGAGTCTACCCTTCAGGAAGTACGGATCTTCCAGCGTATGAATTTTCCCTTGAAGGAACTGGAGAATGTAACCTATCTGGTATATCGGTATGGGGATTTGCCTCCTACCTACATCCCAGAGCTAGAGAAGAATCTTTTGGGAAGGGCCGTGCTTTTTGTGTTGGATCCAAGCGGAAAGGTACTGATCGTTGCCTCGAAAAAGGGTAGGTTTGCCCTAGAGACCGAGCTGAAAAAAGCCGAATTTCGGGAACTCCCTTTACCGGAAAGCGCACGGGAACTTACACCGAGGCTAATAGAAAACTTAAAAATCCATCTTCAGCAGGTGAAGGATCAACTGAACAGTATTGAAGAGGAAAAGCAAGAGCTGAGACGGACCTATAGAGAGACTATCCTACCCCTGTATGAAATTCTGGAAGTTGGTTTCCGGATCGAAGAGTTGAAGAGCCATCTAGAGCAAACGGAACATGCGTTCCGATTGTCTGGATGGATTCCAGAATCCTTTTTGAAAAAAACAGTTTCGGATCTGGATACGATCACAGAAGGGCGGATTGCCATTCGGGTATATGAACCGGAAGAAGTCCCTTCCGTACGAGAGGGAAAGGAAAAAATACCTGTTCGGTTGAACCACAGTAGGTTTTTTCAGTCCTTCGATGGCATTGTATTTGCCTATGGTGCCCCTTTGTATGGATCCATAGATCCTACACCCATTGTAGCAATCTTTTTCACTTTGCTCTTCGCCATCATGTTTGGTGACCTTGGGCAGGGATTCCTAATTTTTCTCTTCGGGATACTGGTAAGCAGAGAGGCGATTCCTCAGCTGAAAAAATGGAAGAAGTACGCGCTGGTGTTCAAGACTGTGGGGGTAGCTTCGATGATTACCGGTGTCCTCTACGGGTCCTGTTTCGCCAGTGAAAAGCTCCTTAGACCAATTGAACGGGTTCTAACGAACCTCGTATTCGGAACACCTAAAGATCGGTTCATTTTCCTAATGCCTACAGAGGGAATTGACCGGATGTTGGCTTTCTTTGGATTTACTCTAGCGATTGGGGCTGTGATCAATTCGTTAGGATTGATCATCAATATCTACAATAAAATCCGTCAAAAAGATCTTCATCGAGGGATTTTTTCCAAAACTGGATTGGTGGGGGCTCTCTTCTTCTGGTATAGCCTTGCTCTCGGGATCCGAATTCTCCTTCTCAAGGGAAGGGTGGGAGTCTTCGATGTACCTATTCTAGTTGCCTTACTCGTTCTGATCTTCTGGGGAGAACCACTAGCACGATGGATCGAGGGTAAACGACCGCTATTTCCCGAAGGATTCTTTCCCTTCTTTATGGAAGGGATCGTGGAGGTTTTAGAATCGGTCTCCTATTACATTTCCAATTCGGTAAGCTTCCTACGTGTGGGAGCCTTTGCTTTATCCCATACGGTGTTAAGCTTAATTGTATTTCAGATTGCCGAATTAATGCAGTCCCTACCGGGGAGTCTATTGTTCCAAGCCCTTACTGTATTGATTGGAAATGCATTGATCCTTGTACTGGAGGGACTTATTGTAACCATCCAAGTGATTCGATTGCACTACTACGAGTTTTTCTCCAAATTCTTTACCGAATCAGGAACTCCGTTCAAGCCATTTGACTTGACACATGCATAGAATAGTTAGAGGAGGAAATGGGTATGAAAAAACTGTTATCCCTGCTACTTTTTCTAGTAGGTTTTTCCGGGGTGGTATGGGCTGAACAGGCAGCAGGAACACAGACTTCGTATGTATATTGGAGATGGATTTCTGCCGCTGTGGCGGTAGGTATTGCCTGCATTGGCGGGGGAATTGCCGTAGGTCAGATCGGTGCTGCTGCTATGGGGGCGATGAGTGAAAACCCCGAATTGTCTGGAAAGGCTCTTCCCTACGTAGGATTGGCTGAAGGAATCTGTCTGTGGGGATTCCTCGTTGCTCTGTTGATCCTGTTCATTTAGTGTCTATGGAGTTCTATATCATAGGGGAGGAGGAACTGGTTATTGGGTTTCGCCTAGTGGGAATCGAAGGTAAGGTGGCTTCGAATCGGGAGGAAGCTCTTGAAGGGTTTCTGTACGTCACAAAAGAATTGAAGCCCCGGGTGTTGATTCTTACTGAGGAAGTGGCAAGTTTTCTAGAAACAGAAACTGCAGAATGGAACCTCTCGGGCCAGTTCCCTCTGTTGGTGGAGATACCCGGCTTGCAGGGAAAATTACCTAGTAGAAAAACTCTAGTGGAATCTATCCGCGAAGCCATCGGGATTAGTGTATAAAAAACTATGGAAGAAATTAGAACCAGCGAAAAATTGGAGCAGGAGATCCTCGAGGATGCTCGACGAAAGGCCGAACGAATCCTTAAGGGTGCAGAAAAATCCATAGGAGAGATAGAAGCTGAGTGGAAAAAGAAAGAGGATGCTTTCCTAGCTGATATGGAGAAGGAATTGGAAGAGAGAAAAAAAAGAATACAGCAGGAGATTTCCTCTTCTATTCCCTTGGAAATGAAACGGATGGAACTACGGATTCTGAATGAAAAGTTTGAGACCTTTCTCCAAAAGTTCTTTGAAGAGCTTACGGATGAGGAGTTCACCTCTCTAATTCGTTCGCGGTTAGCCCAGGTAGGTTCCTTTTTTCAGGGTAAACCTTTATTCCTTATGTACAACGGATTGTCTCAGGTAGAGTCCTTAGTGCGCTCTATTTTACCCGGGATCTCTATTGTCTCCATCAAGAAGGGGGGACCCCCGCGGGGGGTTCGAATCCAGTCCGAAGATGGTACAGTACAGTACCGTATAACGGTGACTGAGTTAATGGAAGAGGTGATACAGCGCTATCGTCGGGAAGTATTTGAGGCTCTATTTCCTGCAATGAAAGGGTAGACGGGTAGACGAATGGTAGAAGGCAGAATCATCAGAATCAACGGGCCCATTATTCAAGCTGATGGATTAGCCCGCGCGGGATTGTACGATGTAGTCGAAGCAGGGAATCTGGGTCTAGTTGGGGAAATTATCCGAATGAACGGCGATGTTGCTACCATACAGATCTACGAGGATAATACAGGAATGAAGGTGGGGGAACGAGTGTTGTCCCATGGAGAACCCCTTTCCGTACTGTTAGGCCCAGGATTGATCGGTCGAATTTACGATGGTATTCAGCGTCCTCTAGATGAACTGTTCCAACGAACCGGGTTTGGCATTGCTCCTGGTGTGAAGACTCAGCCTTTGGATATGGAAAGAAAATGGTTCTTCAAACCCTTCTGCAAGAAAGGCGACAAGTTAGAAAGAGGAAAACCTTTGGGGATTGTACAGGAAACGGATTACCTGCAGCATCCCATCTATCTTCCGCCCAATAGGAATGAAGGAACTCTAGCCGAAGTCTGCCCGGAAGGAACCTATTCTCTAACCGAGCCCGTTGCGAGAATGGGGGACGGAACCGAACTGTTTCTCTGCCATTCTTGGCCTGTACGGAATCCTCGACCCTACCGGGAACGATTGGGAATGGAGGAGCCTCTCCTTACAGGACAACGGGTGATTGACGTGTTTTTCCCCATCTCCAAAGGAGGAACAGCGGCCATTCCCGGAGGCTTTGGAACAGGTAAAACCATGACCCAGCACGCCATTGCCAAATGGTGTGATGCCGATATCATCGTGTATATTGGATGTGGAGAGCGGGGAAATGAGATGACGGATGTACTTCGGGAGTTCCCTGAGATCCATGATCCTCGTACAGGACGATCCATCATGGAACGGACGATCTTAATTGCCAACACCTCAAACATGCCCGTGGCGGCTCGGGAAGTGTCGATCTATACGGGAGTCACCCTGGCAGAATACTATCGAGACATGGGCTATAACGTAGCTATCATGGCCGATTCTACCTCCCGTTGGGCAGAAGCGTTACGGGAGTTGTCTGGAAGGTTGGAAGAGATGCCTGCCGAAGAAGGATTCCCTGCATATCTCCCTACCCGATTGGCAGAGTTCTACGAACGTGGAGGAAGGGTTACTACCCTGGAAGGGAAAAAAGGATCCATTACCATTATTGGTGCAGTTTCACCTCCCGGTGGGGATTTCTCCGAACCTGTTACCCAGCATACAAAACGGTTCATACGCTGTTTCTGGGCGCTAGATAGGGACCTGGCCAATGCCCGACACTATCCTGCTATATCCTGGATCGATTCGTACAGTGAGTATGGAGAAGAACTGAGAGGATTCTGGGAGAAGGTCAATGCAGATTGGGCTGCAACTCGTACAGAAGCGATGGAACTGTTGAAACGGGAACAACGATTAGCCCAAATCGTAAAGTTAATTGGTCCTGATGCTCTGCCAGATACTAGCCGACTTGTGCTCCTCTGTGCCGATATGATCAAGAATGGCTTTCTTCAACAGAGTGCCTTTGATCCAGTGGATATGTACTCTGTTCCGGAAAAACAAGTTATTATCCTGCGACTCATCATGGATTTCTATAACCGAGCCCTTCGGATCATTCGAGCTGGGGCTCCCCTATTGAAGCTTCGATCGTTGAGTGTCATCGAGCGCATCGTGCGGATGAAATCACAGATCCCCAATGAGAAGTTGGAACTCGTACAAGAGGTGAAGAGCCTATTGGATCGGGAGCTGGGAGATCTTGAAAAGGAGTACAAAGTATGAGAGGGCTCGAGTTCAAGGGGCTTCAATCCGTAGAAGGACCCATCATCATTCTAGAGCGTCGAGAAAATGTTGGATACGGAGAACTTGCCCGAATTCGGGACCGTTCAGGTGTAGTAAAGGTAGGTCGAATACTGGAAGTCTCTGACTCGGCAGTAGCGGTACAAGTATTCGGACCAACGACAGGTCTTTCGACAGAGGAAACTTCCGTCGAGTTCTTGGGAAAGTCGCTGGAACTGCGGGTTTCCGTGGACATGTTGGGAAGGATATACGATGGACTGGGAAGACCCATCGATGGATATCCGGAACCCTTTTCTTCCGAGTTCCGAGATATCAATGGAATACCTATCAACCCTTCCGCTCGTGCCTATCCACAAGATTTCATTCAAACGGGAGTATCTTCCATCGATGGAATGAACACTCTCATTCGGGGTCAAAAGCTGCCTATCTTTTCAGGTAGTGGACTACCCCACAACAGGCTCGCTGCTCAGATCATCCGTCAGGCTCGCTTGAAGACAGAAGAGTCCTTCGTAATGGTATTCGCTGCCATGGGAGTAAAGTATGACGTGGCAAGGTTTTTTATCCAAACGTTTGAGGAAAGCGGTGTTCTTTCCAACGTGGTGATGTTCCTGTCCCTTGCAGATGCCCCTTCTATTGAACGGCTCATCACTCCCCGGTGTGCTCTTACTGCAGCGGAATACCTAGCGTATGAGAAGAACATGCACGTTCTGGTGGTACTCACAGACATGACTAACTATTGCGAGGCCCTGAGAGAGATCTCTTCCATCCGGGGGGAAATCCCTTCTCGAAAGGGGTATCCAGGATACCTATATTCGGACTTGGCTTCCCTCTATGAGCGAGCAGGGAAAGTTAAAACCTCCACCGGTTCTATCACCCAGATTCCCATCCTTACGATGCCCAACGATGATATCAGTCACCCCATCCCGGATCTAACAGGGTATATAACAGAAGGGCAGATTGTACTGGAACGGGAATTGTTCCAGAAAGGGATCTATCCTCCTGTAGCAGGACTCCCATCCCTTTCACGGTTAATGAAGGATGGGATTGGGCCGGGGATGACCCGGGAGGATCACAAAGATCTTGCCTCTCAATTGTTCGCTGCATATTCCCGGACGAAACAGGTACGGAATCTTGCAGCCATTATTGGAGAGGAAGAATTGTCAACCCTGGATAAGAATTACCTTACCTTTGGGGATCGGTTCGAACGGGAGTTTCTCTCCCAATCAGAAACAGAAAACCGTAGCATTGAACAAACCCTCGACTTGGGGTGGAAGGTGTTGACTCATCTTCCAAGAGAGGAACTGTACCGAATCAAAGAAGATCTGATTGAAAAATATCTGCCTAAAACTCCTATTGGAAGGTAAAGCATGGCACGACTGAATGTTCCTCCCACGAAATCGAATCTTTTTCAGTTCAAGGAACAACTCGCCGTTGCCAAAGAAGGGTTCGATCTTCTGGAACAGAAACGGGATATCCTGGTAATGGAGTTGATGCGGATGCTGGAACGGGTGAAACTCCTTGAATCTGAGTTGTACTCCTTCAGTGCCAAAGCATATGCCTCCTTACGGAAAACTTTACTCTCTGTTGGAAGGGAAACCATTCAGGAGATCAGTCAAGGGATTCGGTATGAGTTTACAGTAAAGGAACGCAGCGTGAAAGTAGCGGGTCTCAGCCTTCCTTCTGTCGAGGTAAAGCCTCCTTCTTTGAATCTTCAATATTCCTTGGTGGACACTTACACGTACACGGATGAAACAATGGTGGTTTTCTTGGAATATCTTAAAATTATCGCTGAACTAGCCAGCGTACGTACCATGGTCTGGCGTTTGGCAAAAGAAGTGAAAAAGACCCAACGGCGGGTGAATGCACTGGAAAAAATGGTTATCCCCGACACATCGGAAACGGTCAGTTATATCACGGCTGTCTTGGAAGAACGGGAGCGGGAAATTTTTACTATACAAAAGATGCTAAAAGGAAAGAGGGAGGGAATGGCATGAAACCCCTGATCCAGAATATCGTTGTGGCAGTGAGTGGTTCTGATGCGTCCATCAATGCAGCGAAATACGGGATCATTCTGTCGAAACAGTACCAATGTTCCATGACCGCCGTGTATGTAGTGGATACTGCCACCCTTAGACAACTCGTTTTGACAAAGATCTTTATAGAGGATGAGAGCAAGGAGTACGAAGAGAACCTGTATGCCAATGGGAAGAGGTACCTCAATTACATTCAGGAATTAGCGTTTCAGAAACGGGTGAAAATAGAAACTTCGTTAAGGAGCGGAGCCATTTATACAGAGATCCTCCGGGAAGCGGAAACGCGAAATGCGGATTTAATCCTCCTCGGTGGTTGGGAACGGGAACGAAAAGAACGAGATATCATTTCGGAAGCTCATAGGGAAGTGTTATACCATGCAAAATGTTCGGTTCTGGTGGTAAAAGAGATGAATATCGATCGATTGTTCAAATCCCTTTGATAAGGACTAAGGAATGAGGGTAGCGATTGTATATTTTGCACCGAAGCATCGGGATACTTACCGAACTTTAGCGGAAGGGATCGCTCGGGGGCTAATATCTCGGGGCGCTCAGGTGGATGTGATCGATGGGGAAACTGAAAAGGAAAAGCGCCTATCCCTATACGAATACATTATCATGGGATGCGAACCTGCTTCCCTGTTTGGAAAGAAGATTCCTACAACGGTGGATCGATTCCTTTCCCAAGCAGGTTCTATAGGCGGAAAACGTTCTTGCGCCTTTATCGGAAAACATCTGTTTGCCTCATCCCGAGCCCTCTCCCAACTAATGAAATCTATGGAGAGGGAAGGAATGTTTTTAACGTATTCTGAAATCCTTTCTAATCGAGCTCAAGCAGAACAACTGGGTATTCACCTCCTGACATAAAAGGTTGAAATTGACAGGATCTCATATTCCCTCTATAGTAAACTCAAATTTTTAGGTAGGGTGTGTTCTATTTTGGATAATTATTATCAAGTATTAGGCTTGGAACCTTCCTGTTCCCTGGAAGATATTAAACGCTCTTTTCGAAAGAAAGCAAAGGAATTGCATCCAGATCTAGCGAGGGGAAACGGTGGGGAACAGAATACAGAACAGCTAAACCTTCTCATCACAGCGTATCGCGTCTTGAGCGATCCTCACCAGCGAAGAGAGTATGATCAGCATATTCGAACTCACACGAAAGCCGATACTTTCGATTACAGAACTTTCCTAAAGAGTCGGGCGTGGGATCGGTCCAGTCAGTCCAAACTCATTTTTTTCGATCTCCTCCACGATCACGAAGAGGATGCATTGGAACTCTATGAGCAGTTGCTTCGTTTTTCCGATTTCAGTTTGGAATTGTACCTAGATCGAGAAGACTTCATGGATTGTGCGTTTCTTTTAGCGGAAGAGTACGACCGCAGAGGAAAATACCAAAAGGCTTTTGATCTTTTAATGAAAATCGTAGAATGGGAGAGGAAGAAGCCCTACTTTAAACATTTTTTCGAGGAAGTGGTGCATCGTCTTCGAGACCTAGCCGGAACAAAACTTCCCCTCGTTTCTACTAAAGAGGAGATGCTTCTATATTACCATCGCTTGATGGAGTGCAATTTCTCTCCCAAAGAACAAGCATACTATTCGAAAAAAATTTCCAAGATCTATGAATCGTTGAAGAGGTTACGAGTATGAGAAAAACAGTCGTTTGTGGGCTATTTATCCTGTGGGTAGGGACACTTGGTCTGTGGGCGCAGGTGATCGATCAACCTGTTGCTCGGGTGAGACTCACCAAACCGGAAATTATCACCCAGAAGCAATTGATGAAACATGTAGAACTTCTGGAACAACAAACCCGTCAACAGGTTTCATTAGAAGGGCGAAAGAAGGTACTGGATCTGAAGATTGGAGAATTATTGATCAACCAAGCAGCTGCAAGGGATAATTTCCGGGTTACCGATGAGGAAGTAGCCCAGAGCATAGAATCCTACAAACGCTCCATGGGAGCTCCTATTTCGGATGCCCAATTCCGGTTGTTGGTACAGAACCAGTTGAACATGAGCTGGGACGAATTTGTTTCCAACATGCGACAACGGATGATCCAGGAAAAGTACATTTTAGAGAAAAAAAGGGCCCTCTTTGCAGCCATTCCCGAAGCGACCGAAGAGCAGATACGGGATATTTACAATGCTCACGCTACCGATTTCACCAATCCCCTCCTCGTTCGGTTCAATCATATCTTCATAGACACTCGGAGTCTCTCGGAAACCGAGAAAACTGCTGCGTTAAAACGGGCAGAAGAGGCATTAAAAGAGTTGCGATCCAGTGCATTCAAGGACGTGGCATTGAAATATTCGGATGACACGGGATCCAAGTATCGGGGCGGAGATTTCGGATATCTCGCTCGGAATGATGCTCAAAGAGAAACGATCCTGGGGAAAGGATTCTTCGATGCCGTATTCTCTCTCCAATTAAATCAAACCTCTGGGATTATTCATTCCAACATTGGGTACCATATCGTACAGATCACCGAACGGAGGGACCCCAAACTGTTAGGATTGGATGACCCTATCTTTCCTGGCAGTACCGTCACGGTCCGACAACGAATAAAAGATCTTGTTCGGGTTCAGAATCAACAGATTACCTTTCAGAAAGCCCTGACAGAACTTGTGGATGAACTCCGCAAGCAGGCAGAAATAACCATCTTTGAGCAAAATCTCAATTGGTAACCATGGGGCCTAGAAGGAAGGGACGTGTACTAGCCATCCAGGCTCTGTATGCATACGAAATACAGAGTGGTGCAACACCTATCGAAGATTTGGTAAAGTTCCCTTGGGAGGAAGAGGAGGGAACCAAGGAGGGGGACACTGAAATTGGACAGAAAGGTGAAAGTGATGCATTGGCTAGGCAGTTCGCTACCCTGCTAGTGACAGGAACTATCCAGAATCTTCCCCAAATCGATCATCTGATTCAGGACCATCTGGAAAACTGGGAACTGAAACGGGTAGCTAAGGTTGACCTTTCCATCCTTCGCATGAGTGTGTATTGCCTTCTCTATCAGAAAGATATACCCGCTACTGTGGTGATCGATGAAGCGGTAGATCTTTCCAAGGAGTTTGGGACTGAGGAATCGTACCGATTCGTGAATGGGGTTCTGGATGGAATCCGGAAAAGTTTGGAGACGAAGGAATTGTCATCCCAATGATTCGATTGAAAACCCCAGAAGAGATTAAAAGAATAAAGGATTCCTGCACCCTTCTTTCCGAAATTCTGCAAGCCCTACGGGCTATCGTGCAGGAAGGAGTCACCACAAAGGAAATTGATCTATTCGTTCGCAAGGAGTGCAAACGATTGGGCGCAACACCGGCATTTCTTGGCTACCAGGGTTATCCCGCAGCCATCTGTACGTCGGTGAACGATGTGGTCATTCATGGTATTCCCAATAAACGGAAATTGAAAAAGGGAGATATCATCAGCCTAGATTGCGGCGTAGAATACCATGGATTTTACAGTGATGCCGCATTTACGATCCCCATCGGGCCTATCGATCTTGAAGCAGAACGGTTACTACGGGTAACCAAAGAGTGCCTGGAGTTAGCTATTGGAAAGGCGATGGCAGGGAATCGGATACATGACATAAGTAGAGCTGTATTTCAACATGCAAAGAACCATGGGTATGGAGTAGTTCGGGAGTTCTGCGGTCATGGAGTAGGATTTCAACCGCATGAGGAACCTCAGGTTCCCAACTATGTGGGAAAGGGCCCTAATCCTCGTTTAGTGCCGGGAATGGTGCTGGCCATCGAACCCATGATCAATGCAGGAACGGATGACGTGTTTGTCGAGGAGGATAACTGGACAGTAAGGACTTCCGATGGGTCCCTTTCAGCCCATTTTGAGCACACCATCGCAATTTTTGAAGACAGGACCGAAGTTCTCACGTACTGGTAGATGCTTTACAAGCTGCGGATCCTGTGTATAGTTACTAGAAGAATCTGGAGGAGGAATGTATTCCATGAAGTTCTTCAATCTATTCGCATCAAAGAAAATGTTCGTATTTAACCTTGTATCCCTTGGAATTCTTATAGGTTTTTCCTTGGCTCTTCTCTCCTTTTCCTGTTCATCCAAGCCTGCTCCGGTTACAAAAGTCTATGCCCAGGATGCCAATACCGAGGCGATGCGGACCCTCCAGAGCTTGCAGGGATCCTTTCGAACCGTAGCGGAAAAGGTACTGCCTGTAGTGGTAATGATCAACGTGGTGGAAGTCCAGAAACAGGCTACCCCAGACACCCGGAACCTTCCTTGGTTCTACTATTTTTTCGGGGACCCAGAAGGGAACGAGAAATCTCCTCGGGAGTTCAGGAATCGAGGATTGGGTTCTGGCATTATTGTTCGGAAGGACAAACAGAAATACTATGTACTCACCAACAATCATGTGATCGGAAATGCCGAGGAAATCAACGTTCGTCTCCACGACCAACGAGAGTTCAAGGCTACTCTTGTCGGGAGGGATGAACGGAAGGATGTAGCAGTTATCATGTTCGATGGTGATCCTGATATTCCTCTGGCAGTTTTAGGGGATTCCTCTACATTGCAGGTTGGAGACTGGGTGCTAGCAGTAGGAAACCCTTTTGGGTTGGAGTCAACCGTAACGGCAGGCATAGTAAGCGCTCTCGGCAGGAAAGGAGGTCCGGAAGGGAATATTAGTGATTTCATCCAGACTGATGCAGCCATAAACCAGGGTAATTCAGGGGGGGCGTTGGTAAACCTGGCAGGGGAAGTGGTAGGTGTGAATACCTGGATCACTTCTCCAACAGGGGGAAGCATCGGACTTGGCTTTGCGATTCCGATCAATAATTTAAAAAAGACTATGGAGGATCTAATCCAAAAAGGAACCGTTCAGTACGGTTGGCTAGGTGTGAGCATCGCAGGGATCAGTAAGGAAGGAGCTTCTGATATGGGTCTCCCAGGAACGCAGGGTGCTTTCGTGTACCATGTGTTCAAAGGATCTCCCGCAGATACAGGGGGAATTCTCCCTGGCGACTTCATCATCAGCATGAATGGAACCCCTATAAAATCTTCCGATGAATTAGTACTGAAGGTGGGAGACCTCCCAGTGGGAAAACGAGCGGAGTTCACCTTGATTCGGCAGGGAAAGACAATTTCTCTTGCCGTGGTGATCACTGCACGGGGTACCCAACAAACCATTTCCGAACAAAGTAGGAATTTATGGCCAGGCTTTACCGTCGTACCCCTGACGGAACAAATAAGAAAAGAGTTGGACATAAAAACAAAGGAAGGGGTATTGGTACAGTCCGTGGAAGTTCGTACCCCTGGTGCGTTGGCGGGGCTGAAGAGTGGGGATATCATTCTGGAAATGAATGGTACGAAGATCAACAACTTGCGCCAATTCTACGCCCAGCTAAATGACAAATCAAAAGATAAAATTGACTTCGTGTATGAACGGGACGGAGTACGGATGAGCATTGGGATCTACCGATAAAAAAGGAACATTCATGCGAAAAGAATTTCTTCCATTCAACCTAGTAAGGAATAATGCATTGAAATTAGCTGCAAAGATTCACCATTCTGGGTTCGTTCCCGATGTAATCTATGTAAGTCTTCGTGGGGGCGCCTACGTGGGGAATGTGATCAGTGAATACTTTAAAGTAGTGCGGAGGAACCAGAGGCCTGTGTTCTATGCAGCGGTAGTAGCTCGATCGTATGTTGGGATCAACGCGCAGGAAAAAGTAATGGTAGATGGTTGGACATACAACCCCGATTATCTCCGTCATGGAGACAAGGTTCTGCTGGTGGATGATATTTTCGATTCTGGAAACACAATCAATTACTTGGTACAGATCATCATGGACAAAGGGATCCCTCGGAAGGATATCAAGGTTGCGGTTCATGATTATAAAATCCGTACCTTTTTACAGAAGGCACATCCTGTACAACCAGATTTCTATTGTCGAAAACTCCTCGTGAACTCTCCGGAGGAGGATCTCTGGATACATTATCTGAGTCATGAACTCCTTGGGTTAACGGATGAGGAGATTCAAACCTACTATACAAACGAAGATCCGGAACTCGAGGAAGTGTTCAGGGAGATGGATCTTTCTTGACCTAAGAGGGGGGAAGGGTATGCGGGTATCGGCCCTAGTGGGATGGGTCCTTATCGGATTGTATCTCTCTGTGTTTGGGTATTCCCAAGACCTTTTGGATATTTCTGTTTCTGTCCCTCCAGGGGACTATGCGAGCGATGTTACTCTGAAGGTAGAGTACCCCTCTCCTTCCTACCAGGTTGTTTACCGATTCACTGATTCTTCTGATCCTGCCTATACTCCGTATCGGATCCCGGTGGTTCTTTCTGCGCTAGAAGGGGAGGATCGTCGGTATGAACTGGAATATCAGCTTTACGATGGGAAGAGACTTCTAAGGACAGGGAAGGTCTTGTACAGGATTGATAAACGTCCCCCTCTCGTGCCTATTCCCTCTGTGGAATCCGGGGAATACTTTGGGAAAGTTTCTCTTACCTTCCAGAAAGAGTCGGATGCTGATGTGTACGTTGCAGTGTACAGGGGAGAAAAACCCACCTTCAGTCGGTGGGATGGAGTACCCATTTCATTGGAAAGCGGACCTGTTACCACCCAGATTACCCTTCTGTACTATGCACGGGACAAGGTTGGGAACTCAAGTCGTGTGGAAGCCCGTGCCCTTACTTTACATCCTCAGACGCCTCCGCTCGATGCGTTTTGGAAAATTCATAGCCCTACCGAAGGTTCCTTCCTGAATCCACAGGTTCTATGGATCGAACATCGAGGTTACGAATGGATCCGATACAGAATCAATGATGCTCCTTCATACCAGACCTACAGGGAACCCCTTCTAATAGATACAACGGGATCTGTGAAGCTAGAGGTCTCAGCAAAGCGCCTTTTCAGTTCAACCATCGAAACAAAGGTTATTATCTTCCGACAGGAAAACCGCATCCAAGACTTACCACTTTCCGGAGTTTATTCCCTGGAAGATGAAGTAACCATTCCTCTGGGAAAAGGAAAGTACAGGTACAATCTGGAGGATAGAGTGGTGGAACTGTATGATCCAGAGTCTCCTGATCGACTCTCCCTCTATCCTATTCAGGGGCATAATCGGTTCGTTGTCATCCGGTTAAAACCTACGGGAGGCACGATAGAAGGGGAGTACAGGTACCTGGTAGAGCTGAAAGGGGAAGTACCAGGAGATGTAGGGATCCTTTTCGATGAAACTCGAGTACATCGGGAAAAACCAATCGTGACCTTGAATGGGAGACCCGGTTCCCAATTGTACTATACCTTGGATGGAAGCCTTCCCACTACTAGTTCTTTCCTATACGAAGGACCGTTTGAAGTTCCCCTACCACCGAATGGGGAAGGTTTTCTTACCCTTCGCGCTCGTGCGAGGATAGGACAACGATGGGGCCCGGTTACAGAAAAGTTCCTCGAATATGATACAATTCCTCCCCCACAACCCACACCACAACACAACTTAGAAAACCCGTCCGGTTATGCTTCAATTGAGCTTCCTTTCCGACCCGATGTGGAAGGTATCTATGAAACAGCATGGGGAGGAAAAGAACCGACCCCATTGTCCATTACCTCTCCTATCCTTGGATCTAAGAAATGGATTCGGGTCCCCTATGGATATAGTGGTGTGGCGAAACTTCGTATAGGATATCGGGATAGAGCTGGAAACATTACAGAAGCTTCCAAGGTGATTGTTCTTTCCTTTGACAGAGTCCCTCCACCTGTTCCTGAGATTCGCGTGAAGGATAGGGTAGTAACCCTATCAGGTGAGGGTTCCCTTTTTTACAGGATCCTAGAGACTTCAGGATCCCTTGAAGGATCTGAAGTCGAATCTGAGGCTTTCCTTCCGTACGCAAAACCTATCGAGCTGCCTGCACCGGAGGGGCGGGTCGTTCAGTATCAGATTTTTGCCTACTCGCAGGATGAGGCAGGCAATAGAAGTGAGATTTCGATGCCTCTCCTTGTCTCCTTTGATAGAAGAGTTCCGGCTACCCTTGTTCCACCATCGCAAACTCTTCCTAGTATTCCCATCACCAATAAAGATTTCGTCCTTTCTTTTCAGGACCCGAGGGGAGACCTGGAACTCTACTATACCTTTACCGAAGACGGTTCAGAACCTCCGGATCCCACTACCAAAGCGATGAAAGGAGCATCAATCCTTCGTTTCTACGGACAAGAGGGAAAACGGATCCTCTATACGGTGAAAGTTTGGGCTCGATACCGAGGATCCATCGAGACGGGGCAGGTGCAAACTTTCAAGTTTGTTATCGATCGGGATCCACCCAAGTTACCGAAGGTAGAGGGAATGAATCCCCCTATCAGAAATCGTGGTGCTTTGATCCGCTTTATTTTAAACGATCCAACCGATACTGTGTTCTATCGAGTCATATCCGGGAATGAGGGAAAAGATTTACCCTGGATACCTTATACCGAACCTTTCCTATTGGATGTAGAGGAAGGAAAGGAAAACACTTTTTTCCTCAGCTATCGTGTGGTGGATGACGCAGGAAACAGTATTGAATTGCCTCAACCTATCAAACTGGTAATAGACAAGAAACCGCCCCTTGCGCCTGTGGTAGAAGTTCAGAAAGAGATTTCATTAAAAACAACGGAAGGGAAAATCTACTACGAGCTCACCACCGATGGATCACTTCCTCCCATCCCCACGGTTCGTTCCTCTCAGTACGTAAAGAGCTTACCGCGCACCTTAAAGGAAGGTTCTTTTATTTCTCTTTCTGCTCGCACCCGAGACGAGGCAGGAAATTGGAGTGAGATGGTGTATCTAACGGATGTACCTGCTTTACCTCCCTTTGCACTCAAGACTCCAACGATTCACTCTGTTCCATTGGGCAGTTTTACCCTTGTCACCTGGGAGGAAAGAGCTGAGGTGACGATGGAAGGGTTGGATCCTCAGGAAGGATTTACCCTACGGGGAGTCAAGAATCCCTGGATTTTAGATTCTAGGAAGGAAAGGGAAGTGTTAGTTCAGATCAAAGATTTGGACGGAAAGAATCCCGTAAAAGTGAAGTTAGTTCCTCCGCCCGCAGCCATTCCAGTCCGTGTTTCCGGAGGAGAGAAAGGGGAGTACTCTCGCGGAATCCAGCTTCAAAACATGGAGAGCAACGCAATCCTTCGGTACGAGATTTCTACTGGAAACCTTCCACCCAGAAAGGTAGATGCCCTTTCTCCAAGATTGGAGCGACCCTTGGTTCTGGATAGCCTCCCAGAAGAAACTGTATACTATCGAATACAAGTTCAGAATTATTCTAAGAATCATCTTCCTGTTTCTCCCGCTCAGGAGTTCACGGTAAAAATAGACCGTACCCCACCACCTCCTCCGGAATTAACCGGTTTGGAGGCAGGCGCCTCCTATGGACAGGATATCACCATCGCTATGCAAGCAAAGGAAGGGAATACATTCTTTACCCTAGATGCTATAGAAGAAGGACAGCCTATTCCTCCCTTACCGAAAGAAAACCAGTTCAAAGCGTTTGAAAAACCAATTTCTACTTCCGTACCTGAGGGGAGTAGTAGAACCTTTTGGGTTTCTGCTTTTACACGGGATTCCGTAGGTAACATTTCAAGGCAGATTCCTCGGTGGTCCTTTACCGTAGACAAGCAGTACATCTATGTAATCGAAGGAAAAGGGGGACAGGGAAATGGTACACGAGTTTCCCCTTATACGAATCTGGAGACTGCTCTGGAAGCTGCCTTGAAGGGAAGTCGTACCCGGATTCGGCTAGCTACAGGTACCTATAGGATTACCAAACCCATCCTGATAAAACGGGATCTCTATCTCTTCGGAGGGTTCGACCGTAATGGATGGAAACCAGAAGGTGGTATCAGTAAGATTCTTTTCGATACAGGGGCTTTCCGGAGCACGGGTGGGAATTCGTATTTCACCGTTGAAGGGGTAACTTTCAAGATCGATCGTTGTCAGATCGAAGGGGGAGATGGGAAGGGCAGATCGGTCTTCTTGGTTCGGAACGGCACTCTAGAGTTTTCTTCGGGTTCTGTCGCGGTTCTAGGCAAAGACCGGGTGTTGGATCAGGGAAACGGGAGTGTAACTTTCGATCGTTCGGACTTTCAAAGTACACGGTTGGAAGCGGATGCTCTCGTGATGGTTATGGGGGGATCCTTCCGATCCAAAGAAAGTCGGTATTCCTTCCAACGTTCTGAACAAGGGGCTTCCTTGCTCCTATTCCAGAAGGCATCCGTAGTCCTGGAATCTGCTACACTAATTCCCGGCGAGGCAGAAACCAGCATGGGGATCGATGCGAAAGAATCCAACTTGCAAATTCGGTTCAGTTCCATCCAGACCGGAGGGGGAACTCTTGCCGCATACGGACTTCGCCACCAGGGAGGAACCCTCCAAATGGAACGGTCTGAAATCCTTCACACACCTACTGCATACATTTCGATTGGAATCGGTCTGTTTCAGTCCAAAGGGGAAATTATCTCTTCTACGTTCCGCATGGGAGGACGATACGGTGCCCAGGCATTGCAAGTGCGATCTTCTGAACTGATCCTCCGGGAGAGCTTGGTTGAGGGAAATACTACCGAAGACTATCTGTACTATGGAACCTTCGAGGATTCTTCCCTCCGCTTCGTGGGTAATGTATTTCGGAAGGGGGTTAGCTCAGAAATCACTGCGTACCAACTCATGAACAGTAGAATGGAAGCTGAAAAGAATACCTTCGAGTTCGGGACTTCCAAGCGCGGGTTCAGTGGATTTATTCTAAAAGGCAAGTCTGATTTAGTCCTTAGGAGCAATGATCTTATAGCTCCAGATCCAAAAGGTATTCTCTTTGTCCTTCCACGGGATGAGATCAGGGTACTCGTCACGGAGAACAGGTTTAATGTGAAAGGGGCATACCGTGAAACAAGACAGGGAGGACGGAGAATCCTTCTCTCTACGCTTAAAGACTTAGAAGCATCTTCGAGCGATCAGGTCCGTTTCGAGAAGAACCAGAATTGATCCAGCTTTACCTCTTATTCCTGTGACCACGCAGGGCTTTTAGGATCGGTGGAATAATCCCCTCTCCACAGACCGTTCGCTGTAGTCCCTACATATAGAATGTCTCCGAAGCCAAAGACTCGAATAACGTTGGATCCATATAGATCAGGTAGGCGGGAAAAGTTCCCTCCCGGTATCTCGGATGTATCCAAGTCGTCTGCAGATACAGCGTTGGGAAGTTCTCGTACTACGCTTCCTCCCGCTCCTAAGACGATGATGTCTTTCACCTTACTGATGGATTGGAAAGATCGGTTGTGATCTCCTGAACTCTTCCAGCTTCCTCCCCCATCTTTCGTCTTCAAAATATACCCATCGGAACTAGAAAGGTAAAGTGGATACGGAGGGGAGGAGACTGTCGAGTCAGAAAAATCAGCGAATAGGTCGGTGAAATAGGATTTTCCGTTGAACGCAGGATCTGGCGAAGTGTTGCTCTGTGTGTACGTTTCATAGCTATAGTAGGGTGTGGGAATCCAACCATTCAATGAAGGAGCAGTGGAAAATCGAAAGACATCGGCAGGAGTGGCAAACCAGTAGTTCACTCCATCCCAGGCTCCTGCTACAATCTTGTACGTATGTACTCCGGTAGGAACAAGGGCAGAACCGTCCCAGAATAGAAGCTCGAAGGTGTCATCCAGTATGGTTCCTACCGATGCGAACAAGGTATTGTTAAGAGTGAAAAGCCGGATAATTTGCTTAGCTGCATAGAGATTGTCACTTGAACCGCTGTATTCAAATTGATTTCCATCGGGAGTCAATCGGAATAGACCATGCTCTTTTCCATTGGAAAGGGACACATAGATCCTTCCTCCTACCGCTGCCACACCAGAAACGATCCCAAACGAGAGAGGACTCTTTACTTGCGTCCAGGGTTTATTGTCGGATAAGTCAGTGGTACGATAGAATAGAGAGCCAGCACATAGGTAATACCTATCTTCCGATCCAACGGTTACCTTGATCATGTTGCCCGTGATCCGAACATCGTTGGGAAGGGAATTGTCGATTGCTTTTTCCTCCTGTTCCAGGCTGTAGAAAATCCCTTCCGAGTCTTTAGAGCATCCCGAAATCCAGAGGATCCCAGAAAGGAGAAGGATACCTGAAAGGAGAAATCTATTTTTAAGTGGCTTTTTTCTAGTTATACCTGTATGCATGGGTTCCTCCCTAAAAGTGGTATAGAGCGGAGAGAGAGATTTCGAGGAAATTACCCAATCTGCTTTGACTCTTGGGTGGTTCTGGACCTGAATACAGGTTCGGAGTCCACCAGTAGAAGAAATTCACTCCAAAGGCCCACTCCAGACTATAGTTCCAGTACACGGAGACTCCAGGTTTCACAATAGGAAGAATCTGGAACATGGAACTCAATCGGGTAAAATTGATGCCCGCGCTGATGGATATAGGGAACTCAAAGGGAAAAGCTCGGAGGATGTACGCATATCTTGCCGTAATAGGAAGCATGTACAAGGTTCTGCCGTTGGGGCTAAAGGAAAACATTCCGCCTCCCTCTACTCCGAGAGTCATTTCATTGTTCAGATAGGTGGACCACTGAATGGATCCAACCCCACCGAGGGAGAGATTGGTATTGTCTATTTCCCCACCGAGGGACTGGAAGAAAAGGGGTACGAAAAGGCCTGCATTGATGATAAGGATCTGGTTCCCTAGAACGTACGTCGGTACATAGGGAGTGATCTCCTCCTGCTGTCCATGGAGAGAAGGAGAAACGTAGAAAACAGAAAGAACCAATAAGGATAGTAGGATAATACGAGCTTTCAACGAGGTCCTCGCTTCCAGTATTAGGATGACGCATTGTACCATGGATTCCTTCCTTGAAACAACAGGGGGATTATGGTACAAAAATATTGTGGAATTGATAGATGGGAAACGGATTGCCCAGACCGTCAGAGCAACAATTCAGGCGGAAGTACACCAATTAAAGAGACTTGGTATCGTTCCAGGATTGGCAGTGATCCTTGTGGGGGAGGATCCAGCCAGTATCTCCTACGTGACAGGGAAAGAAAAAGCCTGCGCAGAGATGGGAATCCGTTCGTTCGATCATCGTTTGCCCGATACTACCCCTCCTGAGACTCTTTTCCATTTAATCGAACGGTTGAATCAGGATCCATCGGTGGATGGGATTCTCCTCCAACTACCCCTGCCCAGAGGACTCCCTGAACGACAACTGTTGAACTGCATCGATCCTGAAAAGGACGTAGATGGGTTCCATCCCATGAACCTAGGCAAACTTCTCTTAGGGGAAGAAACCTTTCTCCCTTGCACACCCCATGGAATCCTGAAAATCTTTGAATTGGAGGGGATCGATCCAGCAGGGAAACATGTGGTGATCCTCGGTCGAAGTATCACTGTGGGACGACCCTTACTGAACCTGCTTTCCCGAAAAGGAGTAGGTGGCAATGCAACAGTGACCATTTGTCACACGGGAACTCCCAATGTTTCCTTCTATACACGACAAGCGGATATTCTGGTGGTTGCTACCGGGTCTCCCCGTCTTGTACAGGGTTCCATGGTAAAGGAAGGGGTTGTAGTGATCGATGTGGGGGTAAATCGTATCCCGGATCCCACAAAGAAAAGTGGATACCGGTTAGTGGGAGATGTAGACTTCGATTCTGTGGCTCCTAAAGCTTCCAAGATTACTCCTGTTCCCGGTGGAGTGGGACCAATGACGATTACTATGCTTTTGTACAATACGGTATGGGCAGCGAAAAAACGGGAGAAATCGAACAGATCAGTTCAAGGAAGATCAGTAGGAGGGTAAGGATGGATTTGAACCGGGTGGTGGATGTGGAGGGAAAGGTACCGATTCGAAGGGCCATTGTTAGTGTCTCCCATAAGACGGGTTTGAAGGAGTTCATCCTTTCCCTTGTATCGACTTGCCCTGAAATAGTGATGTATTCTACCGGTGGTACTTATACAGCGATGGAATCCTACTTAGGTGCTGGGCAGGCCCTGAAGCATTTACGAAGAATTACCGAATACACCGGACAACCCGAGATGCAGGGAGGGCTGGTAAAGACTTTGGATTATCGAATATATCTAGGACTTTTAAGCGAAACTTACAACGAATCCCACCGTACCGATCTACGAAGGATGCAGGTAGACCCTTTCGATCTAGTGGTGGTGAACTTGTATCCTTTTCAGGAAGCTGTGACCCGCACTGGAGCAACGGTAGAAGAGGGGCGGACCCATATAGACATTGGAGGTCCCACTCTCTTGCGAGCAGGGGCAAAGAACTTCCTCCGGGTCGCTACCCTATGCGATCCAGCGGACTACCCTGAGTTTTTGCAGGTCCTACGAACCCATGGAGGGGCTACAACACTGGCTGAGAGATTTCGATGGGCCAAAAAAGTATTTCGATTGACTGCTTCCTATGATGCTGCGATTTCTAGCTTTTTCGATACGATTGATGAGGCATCCTTGGAAGCTGTGTATACGATCCACTAGGGGTAGGTATAGTGAAAACCTTAAAAGAGCAGTATCAAACGATTCGAACCGACCATTTCCCTTCTCGAATGGAGATTTCTTTCCTGGACGAAAAAGGGAAACGAACCACCCTCCTATATGAAAAAGTACTCTGGGAAATTGAAGGTGAACGGAAAGGGCTGCGATATGGAGAAAATCCCGATCAGGAAGCTGCTCTCTATCGGTTGGTGAACGGTAACTTGACCTTGGGAGATGTGGAGACTATCCAGCCCGGACGATACCTTTGCTCTAATGTAGAAATTCTTCAATCGGGGAAGCATCCTGGTAAAATCAATATTACCGACATAGACAGCGCTTTAAACATCCTGAGGTATTTCTCCTACACGCCTTGTGCCGTGATTGTGAAGCATAATAACCCTTCCGGTGTTGCCAAGGGAAACACCATTGAGGATGCATTCCAACGAGCCTTTGCAGCGGATCGATTGGCAGCCTTTGGAGGAGCTGTTGCCGTGAATCGGAGTGTAAATCGGGAGACAGCCGAACAGATAGGGGAGCACTATTTTGAAGTGTTAGCTGCACCGGAGTATGAAGAAGGGGTTCTTTCAATCCTTTCCCGCAAGAAGAACCTACGGATCCTTCGAATTCGGAACATGGAACACCTAGAGCAGTACAGTCATACCGTGTACCTTGATTTTAAATCTCTTCTGGATGGGGGTATCATTATCCAGAGTTCCTTCGTTCCCATTACCCGGAAACCGGAAGATTTTTTACCTGCAGAGGTGGAGTACCAAGGAACTCTATATCGAGTGAAACGAGAACCTACACCCGAAGAGTACGAAGACATGATCTTCGGTTGGTTGGTAGAAACCGGAATAACCAGTAATTCGGTGATCTATGTGAAGAAGGGAATGACCCTGGGAATAGGAACCGGAGAACAGGATAGGGTAGGGGTAGCGGAGATTGCTCGGGATAAAGCCTACCGAAAATTGCTGGATCGTCTTGCTTGGGAACAGTATGGAAAACTATTTTCCGAAGTGGATGATTCAGGGAAGCAGGAGGAACTGAGGGCGTTAGTCAGACAGAGAAGGGGGGATTTACCGGGTTCCGTAATGATCTCGGATGGTTTTTTCCCTTTTCGGGATGGAATCGAAGTAGGGCTTCGGGAAGGAGTGACCGCGGTAGTTCAACCCGGAGGATCAGTAAGGGATTTCGAAAGCATCGAAGCCTGCAACGAGTTTGGGGCCACCATGAAGTTTACCGGTCAACGGTGTTTCAGGCATTAACGTGAAGGAAAGGAATGATCTGGATCGAACGGAGGCATATCTTTTTAGCTGCTCTATTTGTCGGCCACCTTCTGCTGATAGGTGGAATCGTGATGCTAATTACGAACCGAATGGAAAAACGATTCCTGCAGGCCCTGAAAAGCACCCAGAACTCGGTAGAGCAGCTCAAAGAGAATGAACTTCTCATCGCCCAGGATCTGAATCATGCACGGGCTGTTCTGGGACTGAATGTTCGAACCTACGATTTTCAGAACAAAGAGGAGGAGCGATCTCCAAAAGAGAAGACAGTCTACACACCCTTATTTCAAGCGGTAGATACAATCCTTTCCCTCAAGGAGCAGCAGGAATGGGAAGCCTCCCTGATCCGAACTCTGCGATCACCTGAAATCGTTACCCTATTAGGAAAGCACGGATTAGAGCTAAAAAAGGAAAAGGGGAGGGTGGAACTCCAGAAAAAAGG
>JAOABU010000032.1 GCA_026418195.1 Spirochaetota bacterium
GTATAAGAGACAGGTTCTAAGATACTCATTTAGTTTAGTCCGCCAGGCAGTATACGTGGCTTTGTATATCGCTTGAGCTGTAGGATCAGGGGTTTCTTCCGCTTTCAGCTTAAGGCCTTTAAAGGCTTCCTCGAAGGAACGGTAGTACCCGCATCCTACAGCAGCACCCCGGGCAGCTCCTTCTGCTCCGTCGGTTTCGTAAAGCAGAAGGCGTGCTCCGGTCACAGCTGTAAAGGCAGTTCTGAAAATCGGGCTGAGGAACATGTTGGTGTACCCCGCCTTCACAGTCTTGATTTGAATGCCCATAGATTCCATGATCTCCAATCCGTACTGTAGGGCGAACACGATCCCCTCCTGGGAAGCCCTATATAAATGTTCCCTCCTGTGGAGGTTGAAATTGAGGTTCTGCACGATAGCCCCTAGGTTCCGATTTCCCAACGTTCGCTCTGCTCCATTCCCGTACGGGAACACCAGTAACCCATCAGATCCGATGGGAACTTGCGAAGCAAGGAAGTTCATCCGTTCGTACTCTTCCCCTTCCGACCCCTCCAGGGTGTTTTGTTTCAGCCAGCGGTACAGAATCCCAGTCCCATTCAGGCAAAGGAGTACTCCTAAACGAGGGTTGTTCGCCTGTTGCGAATGGTTTACATGAACAAAGGTGTTCACCCGAGATAAGGGATCGTAAGCAGCTCGGTCCAGAATCCCATACACCACACCGGACGTTCCAGCGGTAGCAGCGAGTTCCCCCGGTTCCAGGACTCCAAGGGAGAAGGCATTGTTCGGTTGATCCCCTGCTCGATAGGACACGGGAATCCCCGAAGGAATCCCCAACACTTTTGATACCTCCTTCGTAACTTTTCCCTGAATGGCGAAGGTGGGAAGAATCGGGGGAAGGATCGAGGTAGGAAAACCAAAATACTCAAGAAGAGCTTGAGCCACTCCATTCGTTTCATAGTCCCATAGGATCATCTCGGATAGCCCTGAAGGGGTAGTAGACAACTCTCCCGTGAACCGGTACGCGATGTAATCACCGGGTAAGAGCACGGTGTTCAAAGCTTTGAATATCTCTGGTTCATGCTCTTTCACCCAGGCGAGCTTTGCTGCGGTAAAGTTGCCGGGCGAGTTGAGAAAACGAGTTAGACAGAAGGTTTTCCCGAGTTCCTGAAAGGCTCGTTCCCCATAAGGTACGGCTCGACTATCACACCAAATGATGGCGTTTCGGAGCACTTCCCCCTTTCGGTTTAGTAGCACTAATCCATGCATCTGGTAGGAAATCCCGATAGCACACAGGTGGGAGAAGGCCTTCGGTGCCTGTTCCCTAAGCTCCTGAATCGCTAACTGAACATGGTTCCACCAGGTTTCCGGATGCTGTTCTGCCCAGTCGGGTTTGGGAGCAAGGATGTCCATTTCCGTTTTTGGGGAGGAAGCTGAGGCAATGGGGGATCCCGTTGTCCCATCCAGTAAACTAGCTTTGACAGAAGAACTTCCTATATCGAGCCCGAGGAAGAAACACTGGTTCATATTGGTACTCCTCTCAAGATAAAGCTAGGGTAATTGTATCAGACTCCAAGGGAAAGAATAAAGCGTAGGGCCTCCGCACCATGCTCAGCGCTGGATATGGGATACCGATCTGGGTCCAGAGCGCATGCGACTGCATCGGACATCATATTCCGGAAATACCCCGTTTCATGAAAGGTAGGGGCGCTCTGTGGAATGAGGGACCGATATCCTTCATAGAAGGGACTCTCTTTACTGCCATATTCCCTGTAGAAGCCGTTACCGATCTCAATCCGACCGCTAGTGAAGCTCAATATTAGTTCGAATACCAGATGGTCCCGTTCAGCTCCTACTTCAATGCAAATAGGGATCCCCCCCCTCACGCTTTTGGTGTGGATGAACGCTGTCCCTTTCTTCTTATGAAGATTCCCTTCTACAGTAGGCTGTTTCAACCGACTTCCCACGAGGAAGGAGATGATATCCACCAAATGGGTACCATCGTGAAGCATCTGGGTGGCGAGGGTGGTGGTTCGGCCGAAGTATAGCCTACCATAAATGGATAGGAGGTTTCCCATCGCCTTTTCTTGAATCCGCTTCTGAGTGTGGAGGTAATCTAAAGAGTACCGTCGTTCATGGTTGGTGAGAACTTTTATCTTTTTGGAGCGATGCAATCGGACGATGCGCTGGGCATGGGTTAAGGAATCTGCTAGGGGTTTTTCACATACTACCACCTTCACGTTCTTTCGGGCTGCTAACTCCACATAGTAGGCGTGGGAATCAGGATGCGTTGCAATATGGACAATCATTGGATGCAGGGTGTCCATCATCACTTCAGCGGAAGAAAAATCAGTTGGAACCTTCCAGGTTTCAGCAAATTGGGCTCGTCGTCCTGAGTCTATGTCATACCCCCCTACCAAATGGCATTGAGGGTTATCCACGATTGCCCCAGCATGGGTACAGGGTTTTTCCCGAAGGGGATCTGCCTCTAACAAGCTCCCAATTCTACCTAGTCCAATGATGGCACAAGGGATCTTCATAATTCCTTCCCTCAGCTGAAGGAAAGTTCAGCGCAGAACCGGATCAGGCTCTGGGGCCCGAGCTACTTGTTTCCACTATTTCTCGAACCCACTGACACACTTGCACTACGATCGGTCTACAGACAGTTTCATGCACCCTCTGTTTTTCTTCCCCGGTATTGTCGATTCGCTTGAGATCTAATCCCGTGAGTTCCCTGCAATCGATCGCTCCATACTTGGAGCGGAACTTCTGTACAAGGGTATCAGCTGCCTGATAAGCAGGAACTCGAGATGCATTGGGGTTCTCACGGCCAAATCGGTATCCCAGGAAAAGGATCCCCATTAACAGACTTCCGCAAATGTACCCATTCCTGGAAAGCCCACCCCCAAAAGGAGTGGCGATCCGTATAAGATCGTTGGCTGGGATATCAAGAATCGTGGTCAGTCCGTACACGGTAGATTCCGCGCAGTTGAATCCACCCTCGCCACCACTATTGAAGTATCGTAGGCATTCCTCGCAGGACTTTTCCATACCCTGTACCTCCCTTCCTCATTAGTTCAGTATGTAGGCAACCTTTTTCTTTTTTGTCTATCCACGGATTGAAGTTTGGATTCTGCGGTAGATTCCCTTTCAATTAGCTGGACAGGGAACCATAGAGGAGCATGGGGAGTTTCTCCCCGAATTAGACTAAAGAGAAGTCGAGTAGCCGCTTGCCCCAACTCATACTTGGGAATCTCGATGGAAGTGATGGTGGGATCAAAGTACGAGCAGAGGGGAACGTTATCGAACCCGATCACGGCAAAGTCTTTTGGCACCCGTAAACCCTCTTCTGAGATGGCTTTCATCGCTCCAAAAAGCATCTGATCGTTGGCAAACAGGATGGCTTCGGGTGTTTCTGGTAAGGATAGCAGTTGACGCATTGCTTCATACCCGCTCTGTAGTGTCTGTTTGCCCTCCTGGATGTATCCAGGGACTTCCTGCAGGTTGAACTTCTTTAGAGCGTTACGGAATCCCTCCAGTCGGTCTACCATGGTGGTGGAACAGAGGGCTCCGCTTACGTAAGCAATCCGGCGATACCCCTTCTGAACTAGGTGCTCTACTGCAAGAATCGAGGCCTGTTCATTATCTACCTGAACCGAAGGAAGATCTTCACCCAATCGACCGATCACCACAGTTCGTTCCTTCAGTTCGCACAACAGTTCCCCGATCCCTTCCATCCCATGCAGTCCGCCGGTAAAAATGAATCCATCTACGTTTTTTTCCCGCAAAATGTGGATCCCCCGTTTTAGACGATCCGACAAGCGATCCGTGTTCTGAATGAGGACCGTATACCCTTCCTGGTCTGCAGCATCCTGGATGCCTCGGACAACCTCTGCATAGTAAGGGTTGGAAATATCGGGTACTACTGCTCCAATGGTCATGGTTCGTTTGGAGAGGAGGCTTTTGGCCAGCGCATTGGGTCGATAATCCAACGCTCGGATGGCTTCCAATACTCGTTTTCGGGTTTCTTCGTTCACCTTATGAGAACTGTTGTTCAACACCCTCGAGACGGTGGTGATGGAACATCTGGCAAGTCTTGCTACATCCAGAATCGTTGCGGAGTTTTTGGAAAGCACACCCATACGTTTCTCCCCCAAAATTCTGTAGATTTTGGGTTGACAACCCGAATCCTTGGGTATAGTATAATGGAAAAGCTTTTCCATTGCAAGGAAAACCTTTTCCATAGCTCGAAAAGCTTGTGATCACCCTGTGGCATAGAAAAAGAGGAGGAATACCATGCAGGATTCCATGTATGCGTACATGAAACCCGGTATCGTACATTTCAAAGCATACCCTGAAGTGGCCTTGGGAGAAGGTCCCATTGTGGAGACTCTAAGGAAAATCTGTGAGGACGACTTCTGGATGGCTGTGGAAGTGGGGTGGATGAAGGACGTAAAGGTTCGCGACGAAGCTCGTATGGTGATTGCTGCCAGCCACATTACCGTGGCGTATGCGTGCCAACCTGCTATGTTTTCCCAGAAGTTGAATGTGAACCATCCGGACCCGACCGAACGGAAAAAGGCGTTGAATCAGATTCGTAACTGCATCCACGAGGCCTATCAGTTAGGGTCGAAATCGGTTAACGTATTCTCCGGCAAAGACCCTGGGGACGCTAAGCGTGAAGAAGCGAAAAAACTTCTGATCGATTCGCTGATCCAGATATGCGATTGGGCCAAAGAGTATGACGAAATGGAAGTGCATTTAAAGATCTTTGACCGGGATGTAGATAAGCAGTTTCTTATCGGTCCGTTCAAGGACGCTTTGGAGATTGCCCGCGTGATTCGGGCCCATTATCCAAAGTTCGGGCTTCTTTCCGATCTCTCCCACTTCCCTCTCTTACGGGAGGATCCTGCTACCTCGGTGAAATTAGTAAAGGATTACCTGGTCCATTATCACATCGGGAACTGTGTACATCCCGACAACAAGCGACACTTTCTCTATGGAGACCTTCAACCTCGATTTGGAATGGAAGATACCGTATTGGATACGAAAGATGTAGCAGCCTACTTCAGGACTTTATTGAATGAAGGATTGTTGGGTAAGGACCAGCGTCCTATCGTGAGTGCGGAAGTGAGGCCGTTACTCCATTACGAAACTTCGGAACTGGTACTGGCCAATACGAAACGAGTTTTCAAAGAAGCCTGGGCACTGGCCTAAATCTTGGGTTTCAGATGCTACGGCAACTAGAACATATTTATTGGAGGTGCGGACTATGAAAAGGTTTGGAGTTTTCATGTTGGTGCTTCTTCTTTGCGGAGCCTTGTTTGCGGAAGGTGGGAAAGAAAAGGCGGCCGCAAAGCCGAAGTTTCCGGAAAAACCGATCGAAGTGACCTGTCTCTTTGGAGCAGGTAGTGCGGCAGATCTAATTGCTCGGAAGTTCTCCGATCTAGCTTCCCCAATTCTTGGTGTTCCACTTCCCGTCGTGAACCGAACCGGAGGTGGGCAGTCGGTAGGGTATACTTACGTGAAGAACGCAAAACCAGATGGCTACAACATTGTTTGGACCTCTAACGGGTTGATCACTGCCTACTATCAGGGAAATATAGACTTCAAGCAGGATGCTTTCCGATCCATTGCACGGATCTCTTATGAACCTGTGAGTTTTGCAGTAAAGTACGATGCACCCTGGAAGGATATCAACGAGTTCGTGGATTACATTAAAAAGAATCCTGGTAAGGTTAGGATCGGTAACTCGGGTGTCGGCACCTTCACGCATCTTGCTGCAGCTGCTTTGGAAGACTTTGCCCAGTCCCAGGTAGTTCATGTACCCTTTGGCCGGGGGTTGGCCTTCGCTAGCTTGTTGGGGGGACAGATCGAAGCCAGTTCCCAGTTGCCCTCAGAGGTAATGTCCCAGTATGAAGCAAAGCAAGTACGGATCATTGCGGTCACTAGTAAGGAACGGGTTAAATCCATTCCTGAAGTACCTACCCTCATAGAGAAGAAGATTCCCATCGAACTGATCCTGTGGAGAGGATTGGCAGTTCCCAAGGGAACACCGGATGACGTGGTAGCCGTTCTAGAAGCAGCAACGAAAAAAGTAGTGGAGAGTGAAGAGTTCAAGAAATTCTGTGACCAGATGAGTATTATTCCTGCCTTTTTACCCGCGGCTGAAATGGATAAGTTTATCGATGTGGACGAGAAGTTCACGGGTGCTTTGATGAAAAAGATTGGAGCCAGCAAGCGCTGATCTGAACGGAAAAGGCATACACGGGGAAGTAGAGACTTCCCCGTTTAAAAGCCTGGTAGAATAAGCTGGAATAGGAGTGCTTCCCCATGAAAAAGGAGCGGTACTTTTCTGTACTGGTGCTAGGTCTTTGTGCGTTCTGGTTCTTGAGCAGTCGTAGCATCCCTCCTGCAACGATGCCCGGAGCACCAGGCCCGAAGTTCTTCCCATACCTGGTGACAGGTTGTCTAGCCGTGTTTGCGTTGATTCAATTGGCCCTTTCCTTTCGCAGTAGTAAAAATCCGCCCTCCTCTCCTGTTTCCATGCCTACCCTTTCTCCATCGGAGGGAATATCGGGAGAACGAGGTGATGCGGAAGAAGGAGAGGAAGGGGGATGTGTGGATCCGGATGATCTTGTTCCGGACAGAAGATCCCTCATCGCTTCCTTTCTGCTAGTGATCTTATATGCAGTGGGAATCGATCTAGTAGGATTCTACCCTGCCACGATCCCTGCGGTGTTCTTTGGGTTGCTCATTGCTATGAAAGGGAAGACTCCTTGGTACAAGCTTTGGATACCTACAGCGTTGATAACTGCCTCCGTTTATGGGGTGTTTACCCTTGCGCTACAGGTGAACCTCCCCGCAGGGAAAATTTGGTAAAGGGGGGATAGAATGAACTTGATTCTTGGAGCCTTCGCCCAAGTTCTGACCGTTAAGATGGTTCTTATCATGATCCTGGGATCCTTTGTGGGGATCGTGTTTGGAGCGATCCCCGGCCTAACCTATTCGATGGGGATCATCCTTCTCCTGCCCCTTACCTTTCATCTATCTCCACTCATGGCCGTGACCTTACTGTTAGGAGTGTATATCGGTGGGATGACAGGAGGATCGGTATCTTCCATCCTGCTAGGGATTCCGGGTACCCCTTCTGCTGCCGCTACGTGTTTAGACGGATTCCCGTTGGCAAAGCGGGGGATGGCTGGAAAAGCCCTCGGCACAGCTTTAATCAGTTCGATTTTCGCAGGGCTCTTGAGTGTGGCAACGCTTATGGTGGTAGCTCCTATCGTGGCAAAGTTCGCCCTGAAATTTGGACCTGCAGAAATCTTTTCCTTAGTGTTCTTTGGATTCTCCACTATTTGCGGGATCTCAATGGGGAATGTACTGAAGGGTCTTATTTCAGGATTCATTGGACTCCTGTTCACGACGATTGGGATCGATCCGGTAATGGGGATGTCTAGGTACACCTTTGGGATCGGGCAACTGATCTCAGGGGTAGACCTTCTGGCTTTCATGATTGGGATGTTCGCCATTCCCCAGGTGATCAAGATCCTTTCGGTAGACGAATCCCTGCTTACCCGAAAGATTAGCTCAAAAGTATCGACCCAGTACCCCAGTTTACAAGAGTTAAAACGAATGTTTGGGTTGATGGTAAAATGCGCCTTCATTGGGATTGGAATTGGCGCCATACCCGGAACAGGAGGGCCTATCGCTGCGTTTCTTGGGTATGATCAGGCCAAGCGAAAAGCCAAGGATCATGAACCTGCCCTGGAAGGGGTAGCAGGACCAGAATCGGCTAACAATGGGGTAACCGGGGGTGCATTGATCCCCATGCTCACGTTAGGGATTCCCGGAGATCCCGCAACAGCTATTCTATTAGGAGCTTTGTTGATTCATGGGCTGAAACCGGGACCCATGCTCTTTACCCAACATGCGGATTTTATCTATGGCATGTACGCTGGCCTTATCATCATCCACTTAATTGTTCTGGTGATGCAGGGTTTTGGCATACAACTCTTCGTGAAGGTTCTTAACTTTCGAAAGTCTTACCTTTACACGACCATACTCGTCCTTTGTGCCATCGGTGCGTTTGCAGTGAACAATAATGAGTTCGACATCTATGTGATGGTCTTTGCTGGGATCCTGGGATACTTTCTGTTGAAGTTTGGCTTTCCGGTAGCTCCTACGGTTCTTGCCTTAGTGTTAGGACCACCGATGGAGGAGAATTTTCGACGAGCACTGATCCTTTCTCAGGGGAACTTTTGGATCTTCCTCCAGAGCCCCATCAGTTGGTTCTTCTACTTATCCACAATCTTTGTGTTGGTAGGTCAAGTGCGCAGATCTTTCCTCTCGGCTAAGGTGAGGAAACTCGGATGAGAGGATTGGTTCTCGGGTTACAGTGGGTGGTGTTCCACGCTGGAGTGATCGTCTCCGCTCCGGTCGTTTTGGGAGCAGTTTTCCAGTTGACCCCCGATCAAACTGCTGCCTTGATGCAGCTTTCTTTCTTCATTACTGGCTTGGGAAGTTTACTACAGTACCTTTTTGGACACAAGCTGAGCCTTCTGGAAGGGGTAGCTCCCCCATGGTGGGGTGCCTTCATAGGATTGGCCATCGTAGGAACCGCATCGGGTAAACCGATCGAGGTAGTTCGGACCGATATCGAGGGGGGAATGATCCTTGCAGGATTCTTGCTAACAGTACTTGGCTTTAGCGGGATCATTCAGAAGTTAGGTAAATATATCACTCCCCGAATCACGGGAATCATGCTGTTTCTCTTCGGGGTACAGGTAGGCGGGGTAGGAATAAAAAGTCTTGTAACCAAAGGATGGATGGAACTCCTTTTGGGAGGGTTGGCCCTTCTATTCATCCTGTTCCTTCTTTTCCGGAAAGAGATGTTCCTTTCCCAGAGTGCCATCTTGCTTGGGGTACTTGTGGGATGGGCCGCATACCTTGCTCTGGGGGTTTCCCGGAAGCCATCCCTGGCAACTGCTTCTGTATTCTCCCTTCCCCCCTTGTTTCTATGGGGAAAACCTACCTTCGATACGGGCACCGTATTTTCTCTCAGCATTCTAGGACTACTTCTGATACTGAACGTTGTCGGTAGTATGAAAGCGATGGAAGGTGCTTTGGGAGAAGAAGTCCCCATTCGTTCGTATGACAGAGGGCTATCGGTAACAGGCCTTACCTGCGGAATCGCTGGGATTACGGGAGGAATAGGTACAATTCCTATGGCTATCTCAGCCGGTCTTGTTTCGGTAACAGGCAAGGAAACGCCTAAAGCTTTTCTCATTGCCTCGATCCTTTACATGGTGTTCGGTTTGGTGGTACCGTTGGGAACCCTCTTGAGTAGTATTCCTCTCTCACTGGCAGGTGCGGTTCTTCTCGTGTCCGTATCCTCCCTAATTGCGTTCGGAGTGCGCGGAATGACCGCAGAACCTTTAGGAAAACGAGAGAGTTTGATTGTCGGAATGGGGCTTCTGATCGGAATTGGGATTTTATACCTGCCCGCAGAGATCTGGAAGGGGGTGCCTTTCTGGGCGAGAGGGATTACGAGTAATGGAGTCATTATGGGTACAATTCTTACGATTCTCCTAGAGTATGGGATTCTACCCAAAAAGGTAACCGTTGGTCATTAGACCATTCAATAGAAACTTTTTTGTTTGGAGGTAAGTATATGCCAAGAAGATTCAGTTGGAACATCGCTGAAAAGAGCTTCGATGAAGTGGCGGAACAACTGAAGAAAACCGATGTGATCATGATCCCCATGGGATCCAATGAGAAACACGGTGCACATGTCGTGTTGGGGACCGATACCTTTACTACGATGGGGGTAGTGCAGGTAGCTGCCGAACTGGCTAAGGTCATGTATACCCCGATTATTCCCGTAGGATATTCTCCCCATCATATGGGAGAAGTCAACTCGGGATCTGGAACGATGACCCTTTCAGGGAATACCTACCGGGCAGTGGTGTACGATTTGGCCATGAGCATGATCTACCATGGGTTCAATAAGATCGTGTTCGTTAGCCATCATGGAAGCAACTCCAAAGTAATCGATGAGGTGTTGCGAAAGATCCGGTACGAGACGGGCTGCTTTGTCTGCTGGTACAAGACTCCCACAGAGAGGAACTACTCGATTGTAGGAGGCATCATGGAAGGACCACCAGAGGAAACTCCGGGATGGCATGCGGGAGAGTTGGAAACCTCTACCGTATGGGCATGGGATGAAACCCTTATCGACATGGACAAAGCGAAGCAGGATCGCACCCATGCACCTCGCTATATGGGCCCCAAGTTCTCAAAGAAGGATGGGTCTGGGGACGTGAGTTTCATGGGTTCGGAGAACATCTGGGTTCCCATGGAGCACCATGAGTACAGCGATACCGCTACGATCGGGAACCCCTTCCGAGGTTCAAAAGAGAAAGGGCAGAAATACTTCGACATGGCGGGGAAGGCGCTGGCAGCGTTCCTGGAAGAGGTGAAGAAGTGGGATATCAAAGTGCCTCTGGAAGCTCGGATGTTTAAGAACAGAGCGTAACCCTAACAATCTGCGGGTAAAACAATTACTTTCTACCGGTTCCCTCTCAGGAAGGGAGGGGACCGGTAAATGGAAGTGGAATACGAACTATGAGCGAAAAACGGATCGCCATCATCGGTACCTACGACACCAAAGCTCACGAGATGCTGTACGTAGCCGAGCGGATCGCTTCGTATGGGCATAAGGGAATCCTAATTGATGCGGGACCCTTAACCGAAGGAGGAGCGAAGGTCGAATACTCAAATCGAGAAGTAGCCCGGAAAGCTGGTTGGGAGTTGGAACGATTGGTGAAAGAAGGCAACCGGGAAACCATCATGGCCGCCATGGCGGATGGGGTAGGGGCGATCCTTCTAGAACTGTTCAGTTCGGGTTCCCTCGATGGGGCGATCGGTATGGGGGGCAATCAGGGATCCTCCATCGCTGCTACGGCTATGAGAAAGCTTCCGATTGGGTTCCCCAAAGTGCTGGTCTCTACCGTAACCTCTGGGAATATCCGTCCCTACGTAGGGGAAACCGATTTGATGGTGATGTTTTCCGTGTCCGATCTGGTAGGAGGCCCCAATCCAGTAAGTCGGTCCATTCTGGGGAATGCTACCGCTGCCATTGTAGGCATGGTGGAGAGGGGGGAACCCATTCGCATCAGCGAACGGACAAAAACAGTCGCGTTGACTGCGTTAGGGAACACAGAGGCGGCTGCCTCAAGGATCTCCAGGATCCTGAAGGAAAAAGGGTATGAGGTAATTACCTTTCATGCTTCAGGAGCCGGGGGAACGGCCCTGGAAGATCTGATCGAACAAGGGGTGTTTGGAGGAGTGATCGATCTAACTACCCATGAGTTGGTAGAGGAAGTCGTGGGCGCGGGAGCCTATGTGCCGGTGAAGCCTGGCCGCTTGACCAAAGCTGCAGCTAAGGGAATCCCCTTGGTGGTCTCTTTGGGAGGCCTTGAGTATATTTGCTTTGGCCCAAAAGAGACGATTCCCGCCCGGTTACGGAAGAGAAAAATCTACATGCATAACCCGTTGAATGCGAATGTAAAGGCTTCTTCGGCGGAGATGAAAAAGGCTGCCTACGAAATGGCTAAGAGGTTGAATCGGGGAAGAGGACCGGTGGAGGTATTGATTCCCTTGCGTGGATGGTCTATTTATGGAGCTCCCGGAGGTCCCCTGTACGAACCAGAAGGGAATGAAGTACTTTTGAAAACCTTGAAGAAAAAACTGAAACCTTCCATTCCTATACGGGAACTGGATTACCATATAAACGATCCGGCGTTCGCCGATGCTTGTGTGGATGCCATACTTCGAATGATGGAGAAACGATCATGAAACGAGAAACCATCCTAGCGTACTATCGGGAAGAACTGTCTAAGTACTCCCGTATCGCCTTCGAACGAGGTCTAGTAGGAGGAACAGGAGGGAACTTGAGCCTTCGTATCCCGGATACCGATACAGTGCTCATCACTCCTACAGGAATCTCTCTAGGTGAGATACAGCCTGCTATGAACGTGCTGGTAGATTTAGAAGGGAATATCGTGGAATCCCCGTTAGGGTACAAGGGATCCAAGGAAACTACTTTCCATCTTTCCGCATACAGACTCAGGCAGGACGTCCTTGCCATCGCTCACCTTCATCCACCCTACGCAACTGCATACTCTTGTACCGGGAACCCTCTTCCCCTTGCTACCGTGTCAGCACGGGTGATCCTGAAGTCTGTCCCCTGCATTCCCTGTTTTAATCCGGGCTCTAAAGAATTGGCAGATAGTGTAGCTGCAGCGTTAAAAGCAGAGCCAGGAATTAAAGCTCTCTTGATGCAGGACCACGGAATCTTGGCATTGGGGGCTGATATGAATGCTGCCTTCCATACAGCTGACTTAGTGGAGCATACAGCTCAGGTAGCCTATATCTTGAAAGGGATTCAGGGGTAGAATCTCAGAGAAACAACCAGTTTAGAGGAGGAGTACCATGGCTAAGAACGAAAAAAAGTATACCATTCCCAAAACGATGAAAGCATGGGTGTTGGGGAATAAGGAAGAGGTGAAATTGGTAGAGAAACCAGTGCCTCATCCGGGTCCTGCAGAAGTATTGATCCATGTAGATGCCGTGGCCATCTGCGGAACCGACATCGAAATTCTCGAGCGCGGACTTCCTGCCATGGTGGAAGGTGGGTTGCCGTTTAACAAAAACCTTACGATAGGGCACGAGTACATGGGGACTGTGGTGGAACTGGGTCCTGGTGTGGATGAGTTCAAGGTGGGAGATCGAGTAGCAGTGGAGGTACATGCCGGTTGTGGTAGGTGTGAACGATGTCGGGAAGGAATGTATACCAGTTGTTTGAACTATGGTATGAATTATGGGGATAAAAACAAAGGGCACCGAGCGAACGGGTTTACGACGGATGGAGGATTCGCTGAGTTTGCCATTAACCATATCAATACCCTCGTGCACGTTCCCGACGACATGACAGACGAAGAGGCTACTCTTATCGTAACGGCAGGGACAGCCATGTACGGAATCGATGTTTTAGGTGGCCTGATCGCAGGGAAAAGCCTGCTTGTAATGGGTCCTGGTCCCATCGGTTTAATGGCGGTGGCCGTGGGGAAAGCGTTGGGAGCGGATCCGGTGATCCTCACCGGTACCAGGGACGAACGGTTGGAACTTGGGAAAAAGTTGGGTGCAGATTACGTGATCAACATTCGTAAGGAGGATCCTATTCCCAAGGTGAAGGAACTGTGCGGTGGATACGGAGCCCATTACATCATGGAATGTTCAGGAGCTGTTACTGCTCTAAATGATGCGTCCAAAATGATCCGTAGAGGGGGAAGGATCTGTCTAGCCGCTTTTCCGCCCGAACCTGTGATGGTTGATGTACCTGCTCTAGTGCGAAATAACATCTACATTTTTGGAATCCGAGGAGAAGGCCAGAGTGCTACCCATAGGGCCGCTTCCCTTATGGCTCAGAAGAAATTCAATGCTAAACCACTAGCAACCCATACCTTCCCCTTGGAAGAACTGCCTACCGCTATCAAATACGCTCGAGAACGGATCGAGGGAGCCATTAAGGTGGTGGTGAAAAACAAGAAATTGGAGCCCGCATCGTAAGCAAATGATTCCTTCTCGTCGATACTAGTAGGTATGGTGGACCTGGACATAGAGAAGGCCATGAAAGAACTCCCTGTCATCCCAGACGTAGCGATGAAAATCGTAGGGATGGCAGAGGAGAGCATGGATCTTTCCTTTGGGCAGTTGGAAGATCTGATCAAGCTGGATCCAATCCTTTCGGCTAAAATCCTGAAGGTGGCAAACTCTGCCCTCTACGCTCGGCAACGAGAGATTACCAGTTTGAAACTAGCCATTTCCCTCATCGGATTCAAGACCATCAAAAGTTTGGTTCTATTGATCAGCGCATCCAACTTGTTTCCTAAGTACCGGAAAACCCAGTTCTATAAACTGTTTTGGCGTCATTCCCTCTATTCCGCTTTTACCTCCAAGCGGCTTACCCTGTTGAACGCTACGAAGGACTGGGCCGAGCAACTTTTTTTGACCGGATTGTTCCATGACATCGGTCAGATCGCCCTTTACAATACAGATCCAGCGGGGTATGAACGGATCCTTAAGCGTAGGCAAGAGGAGAACCTCCGTATACGAACGTTAGAGCAGGAGTATTTCGGCACTACTCATACAGAGGTAGGGGCAGAAGTGTTGACCCGTTGGAACTTTCCACCCCTATTCGTGGAAGTTGCTCTTTTCCATGGGCGGGATGTTGTGACTTCAGCCAATCGGAAATGGATCGCTATCGTATCCATGTCGGATATCCTGGCAAACGAGTTTGAGGGGTTCCCTTTGCCCCCAGAAAAGGAATCGGTTCTCCGTGAGCTGTCTCAGACAATCGCCCTTAGAATGGAGGATATAGAGGTTCTCAGGAAAGACTTCCTGAGAACCTTGAAGGAAGACCCCCTGTACCGGGAGTGCGAACAACTGTTTCAGTTGGGTTAAGGGGCGAGCAAGCGCTGAATTTTTTGGGAAACTCCTATCTGGACTTGCAAGCTCCAGTAGTCCGGTGTAGAGGTGGGGAATGCACCACTGCCGTATACACTGCAGTAAAGGACAGTAGAGTCAAGGGTAAGTTCAGCCCTGAGGATCCCTTCGATATAGAACTTGTTTTCAGGTGCGGAAGATAGGGATTTTTCCCTGTACAATCCTGTTAAGGTCTGCAGGACGAACCCCAGCACTTTTCCTCCTCCCATAGGGATATAGGTAGATCCGAGAGGGCCCGCTTTGATCACGAACACTCCATCAGGTGCATAGTACCGTTCAGGATCCGGATGTTTCTCCGCATGTTCAAAGACAAAGACTGTGGATAGACCTAAGGTAGTCCAAGGGACATCGGCTACGTGGAAATACAGGGTTGTGTCCTGTAACGCCGTACCCTTCCGATTCCCATCCGAAAGGAACGAAAAGGATCCATAGGTGCGAGAGTAGATCTGGGTCAGTCCATACCTAGCATCGATGGAGAAGGGTTTCTGTAGAGTAAGTTCTACTTGGTTTTTGACGATGTTGGGTCTGCCGGGAATGAATGTATCCCGTTCTCTTCCGTAAGTATAGGAAGGGAGAAAGGTGAAATCCTTGATGGAAAGACGAGCATCCAACCCTGCATTGAGGAACCCTTTGTAGGTGGAGAGGAACCAGGGAACACTAGGAGTCCCTGTATCCGTATATCCACCGGGGTTGTTATAGGTAGTAGTACCCACATCTACTCCGAACCGGGGGGTAAAACCCATATGCAGATCGTAGAAGTCTAATGGAATACTGAAAATCAACGTGTGTAGTTGATGAGTGGAAGCGGTATCCCAGGGAGTCTGTTTGTACATCCGAAGGGATTCGGTGCGGAATTGTGCTTTGAATGAGGTGATGCTATTGATCGCGTGAGAATAGGATCCCTCCGCAGTCGTCGTCAGCCGGGAGGTGTCGGCAAAGGTTTTGATCTCCATTTCTAGAAGGTTCGGATGGAGGCGAGCTAGCTGGTTATGATAGACGGCAGTTCGTTCAAAGGTAGGATCCATTCCGTATACCCTTCGATAGAACTCCATCGCTTCATACCAATCCCCATACAACTGCCGGACTACCCCTAATTTATATAGAGCATTGAGATTCGTAGGATCCATTGCCAGTACATGCCGGAGTTGGCGGGTCGCTTCGATGAGCCGGTTGGAAGAGAGGAGATAATCTCCAAGTTCGAAACGGAGAAGGAGGGTTTTCTCCTGCAGATCGTAGAAAGTCCGCTCCAGTTCTTTCGCAAGGAGGGCCCGTAGAGCCTGTAGGGTCTTTTCCACTTCTCCTAATCGGGTTATAGCGGTTGTCCGTAACGTGTCCAGCATGGGGAGTTGTTCCCGGATCCGATTGGGGATCTGTTCAGTGAATACAGGGGGTCTAGGTTTCTGGGAGTATAACTCTGAATCGAGTTGTTCTATTGTCCTGGTAAGGTCGGTATACTGTGGAATGAGCTCACTAGCTGGAGTGCTGAGGAAATTTTTCCGTCCTTCCCGGTCTTCCTTCCAGAGAAGTGTTTCCCACAAACCATATGCGGTGGTACTTTGAGGCTTAGAAGCTACCAGAGCTTTGCGGTATAACCGTTCAGCCTCCGAGAGGGAGCCTGTGAGTTGTTGGATTCGGCCCAGGGTATGGGCTGCAAGTACTGGGACTACAGGGACTAAAGTGGACAATTCATCTACATAGAATTGTCTGTCCCACTTCCAGTTTATCGGAAGGGTGAGGCGGGCAAACTCCTCTAATGACCCTTTCCCTTTCTCCAGTACCTGGGGTACCTTTGAGTCTACTTCTCGGTACCTATGATCGTTTGATTCAAAGCGCTGGAGAAAATCCGCAATGGTTTCGGCAGTCTGGGCAAGCTTTTCTTCTGCAGTTCGAAGGGTCTCTCGGGGATCCCCTTTTTCCGGGATAGGCACAGTCTGACCCCGCTCTGAGGCTGCCCGAAGCTGTTCCTCGAATCGCCTAGCCTGATTGAGGGCTTCCGAGTAAAAGGAGAGAGCGGTAGTTGCCTCTCCTCGCAGGGACGCAGAACGCCCAACCATTTCCCGAAAGTAGGTACTGTAGAGGTACAGGGTGTCTATGAGAGCGAGTAAGTCCTTCTGGGATGTATCGAACTCCTTCAGCTGACGGTAACTATGGGTGGTTAGGATGATATAAGATTCCTGGATGGCCTTCTCTTTCAGTCCATTCCAAAAGTATGCCTCAACGAGAGTTTCCCGTAAGCTTAGGTTGTCCGGATCCTTTTCCAGCTTTTGCTGGTACTCTCCGATCACTTTATTCCTCATTTCTGCTTGTTGTTTGGCTAAGGAAAGGTAGGTGCTGAGTTGCTCGGAGGATTCGTACTTCTGCTCGATGGAAGTGTACACCTTTTGGGCCTCTTCCTCTTTCCCCATACGGATCAGGGTATCCGCGAGAAGTAGGTAGAACTCCAGTTCCTGGGGGAAGATTTCGATCCCTTTTCGATAGATAGGGATGGAACGATCCGGGTAGCCGTTGATCTTGTAGATTTCTGCCAGAAGCTTGAGCTTGTCGGAAGAATCTAAACTCTTGTTTAAAGCTTCCTGAAATAACCTTTCTGCCTTCTGGGTATCCGACTGCCAAAGGTAGGTAAACCCTAGATTCACCAATAGAGAAGGATCATCGGGAAATCGGCTTAAGGCGTCTACATAGAACCGTTCTGATTCTGCGTACTTACCTACCCAAGCCGCCACTTTGCCCGCTTCTTTCCAGGTTTCCAGGTTGTTCGGATACTCGGTGAGGTATACTCGATAGCTGTCCAGTCCTTCCCCTGTATCCCCCTTCCAAATCCGATTTTTTGCTAACAGGAGGAGGATCGTTTCATTCTTTGGTTCTAGTGCGTACCCCCTTCGGAGAACTCGGAGAGCATTCGTATAATCCCCTACAAGAGAATAGATGAGGGAAAGATAAATATAGTTGCGGATATCCTTTGGATCTTTTCTTAAAGTCTCTTCGTACTCCTGGATGGTGCCGAAGGGATTGTCTATTCTTCGATTTTGCAAATCCTGTGGGAACTTGGCAATTGTCTGTTTTGGCCGTACTTCCGACCTTTCCTTTCGGAAGAACAAAGCGTCTAGATAGAAGAAAAACCGATTGTCATACCTGCGTTTTTCCGTAATTTCTATCCGAACCGTGTGCACTCCAGGCTTAAGGACAATCTTTCTCTTCAGTACGTTCCAGTAGTAGGCAGGGGTATAGTTTTCTACCACATGGATATCTTCACGATACACGGGGAAGGGTTCGTTACCATCTATGCGGATTTGTATGGGGGAAGCGTAGGAAGGCAACAGATCGTCCTTTGGTCCCGGTGGAGTTCCCCCATACCAGATCTCATACGTTCCCTCCTCTTGAACAAAGAACACGAACTCAGCATAGAAAGGGGCGTTCCCAAATAAACCAACGGTACGATTCAACTGAAGGGTACGGCTAGAGGAACATCCATAATTTAGAATAGGTTCTTTGGAGAAGTTGGTGGATACCGCATATTCAGCTTCGAGGAATATGAGTTCGGGTGTCGAGCTAGGATATATGGGAACCAACTTGTTCTGCGAAAATCCGGATACATTTACCCATAACCATAGACTTACAAACAACCATGCGAAAAGATGCACTCTCGTAAGGTTACTTTTTTTCATATTGTGCGAATCCTCTCTTCATTGTAATACTATAGCAGATGGAATGAAAAAACTGAAAGTACTAAGAGAAAAAGTCGGTATTGGACTCTTGCCCCTTCTTCCGATAGCCCTAAATCTAGCGTACCCGACGGATCCTGGTTTAGGCCAGTGGTATTCTTTACCGTATGTGGTGATCATTCTCCTGCAAGCCACGTTAGGAGGGGTTCTGTTGGGATTCCTTGCGTGGATAGCTGTAGGCATTGGAGTTCTAAGTGTCTCCATACTTCAGGGATCCTTCCCTCCTCCTACCTGGGCTGATCCAGTTCGTGTTGCTATTTGGGGCTCTTTACCCCTTCTAGTCTATATCTTCGGCAGAATCACCGATGTTCTTCGAGGTAGCCTCCGGGCGGTCCAGTCACGATTTCGAGTCTTAGTGCAAAAGAATCAACGCGATTCCCGCATTATCCAAGAATTGCAGAAGGTGAATGCAGTATTGGAAGAGAGAGTGGCCAGGCAACGGGATTCTCTTACTCTCCTGTACAATCAGGTTCAGACAATTCGCACCCTAAACCTGGAAAAGGCCCTACGGGTATTGTTGGAAACGGTTCAAATGTTCCTGCAGGCTCGGAGAATCACCCTTTGGACCCTGGATGAAACAATGGATCGATTGAAGATTGAAACATCCCTCGGTTGGGAAGGAAAGGAGCGAGAGGAGTATCTTCCCCTGAACGATAGCGTGGAAGGGTGGGTGTATCGGAACAGCTCCCTCTTTTCCTTTCGAATGCTTCTCCAATACGAGAACTTGAAAAAGATCTATAGGGGAGGCACGGTTCTCTCTGTCCCCGTTCATGCAGGGAAGAAGCCCTTTGGAGTTCTGAGCATCGAGGAACTACCCTTCGAACGATACAATCTCTATTCGGAGAAGTTGGTTCAGATTATCGTAGGTCTATCGGAACCCTTCCTGGAAGAGATCCTGGAATACCGGCAGATGACCAACCTAACGGATGTGGACGAAGATACAGGAATCCCCAATTATTCCCAATTCTACTACCTGATGACGAAGGAACTAGAACGAGCCAGGAATCAAGGGAGCCCACTAAGTGTGGTGGTGCTTGAAGTGGAGAACTTTTCCGATCTCGCGCAGCGATTTGGGAAAAAGGCGGCAAAGGGAAGCCTAAAAGGGGTTGTGGAGGAGTTGACTCTATTTTCTGATAGCCGGTTTAGTTCGTTCCTCTATAGGGAAGAAGGGCAGGTAGTGTTCCTATGTCCGAATCTGGACCAGGATGGGGCATCGTTATTCTGCTTGGAGTCCCTCGAAAGGCTAAATCAACGGGAATGGAAGATTGGGGATACCCCTATCCCTATATCGATGGTGGTAGGGTATGCTACAGCTCGTGTAGGGTCCTATGAACCGGAATCTCTCCTCCAACAGGTAGACCATCTGTTACTGTTACAGAAGATGTGAGGTTTCTATGGATGGATTTTCCTACCTGCTGGTTTCAGGTACTCTGTATTCTCCGCGAACCGCGTCGACGGCCTTAAAGGCAGTTCGTGAAGGGCTTCTACCTCCCGCAGCCTTCGTGAATCGTGCGGTATCTACCCAAAGTCTGTTAGAAAAACCCTATCGCATCGAAGAATTAGAGCGGCTTCTAGCACAGGAGCACCTAGATTATGATACCATCCTGTTGCTGGCTCAGGTGTTTAAAGAACTAGTTGCCTCTCCTGATATGGATACAGCTCTGTTCGCTGCGGAGGGGCTAAACACGTTAGAGGGCAGGTACAACGAAAAAATTCAAGTGTACCGAGTGTTAGTGGAAGCGGATCCCGATCCGGTTTACCGGAAAAAACTAGCCTTTCTATACTGGGAACTTTCTGGTTTAAACGAGGACAAGCGTTCGATCCATAATTTCTATCTTCGGGAAGCCTTTGCTCAGTTGCGGAGGATCCAGGAAAAGGAACCGTTGGACAAAGAGTGCGGTCTTTTGATCGTGAAAATCCTACTGGAATTGGAACTCCTTGGGCAAGCGAAGGAAGTCTTGAAGAAGTTGGATCCTGCCTTAGAGGATCCCGATTATCTGTTATTAGCAGCTGAAATTGCGTTTATGGAACGGGATGTGGATTCTTGTTGTGGTTTACTTAAGAAAAATCCATCCCTTCGGGATCTGACAGGTGAGGGGGATCAGGGTGCGAGTTTGTATCATCCTTGAGGGCTCCTACCCCTACATCACTGGGGGAGTTTCCGCTTGGGTCCAAGACCTTCTTCTTGGGTTGCCTGAGATAGAGTTCTCTCTTTTCACCATTTCCCCAGAGCCGGACATGCCGGTTAGATACAAGTTCCCACCCAATGTGGTGGAACACCGAAATTTTATTGTATCTGATCCGCATCCGAGCCAAGTGAAGGTTAAAAGTCCTGGGAAACTCATCAAAGAAATTGTAAGAATCCATGGGCGATTCTTTTCCGGTGATGTCCCTGATTTGACTGGGTTGATTCAACAAATCCCAGAAGGATACAACCTCTCGAGATTAGCCTTACGGTCCAAAGCAGGTTGGGCCATGATCGTTGAGGCGAACCAGCGACGGAACCCTATCTATCCTTTTACCGATTATTTCTGGGCATGGTACTCAGCCCATGCGTTACTCTTTCGGGTACTTTCCGCTTCCCTACCTATTGCGGATGTATACCATGCGGTTTCCACGGGTTTTGCAGGATTAGCAGCGTACGCAGCGAAATCTCGTACCGGAAAGCCATTCCTCCTCACCGAGCATGGGTTGTACCATAAGGAGCGAGAAATGGAAATCCGACGGAGTTCCCTGGTAAGAGGATACCAACGGGATCTCTGGATTTCCATCTACAACCAAATCAGTCGGCTCTGCTATCGGAAGGCTGATCTGATCACTGCTTTGTTCGAAGAAAATCGACAGTACCAGATGGATTTCGGAGCCCCGGTGGAGCGGACGTTAGTTCTTCCCAATGGGATCGATATAGAACGATATTCGGTACAACGACATAAAAGACCTGGATTCCATGTGGGACTGGTAGGACGAGTAGTGCCTATCAAGGATGTTAAAACGTTCATTCTTGCAGCCAAGATCGTCTTGGACGAGGTTAAAGATGCTAGGTTCTACTGCATTGGCCCTACCGATGAGGATCCTGCGTACTACGAGGATTGCAAGATGTTGGTAGATAGCCTTAAGATCGGAAATCGGTTTGAGTTCACGGGACGAAAGAATGTCCTGGATTACTATGCATTCCTTGATGTGGTGGCTTTGACTAGTGTGAAGGAAGCTCAACCCTTGGTAATTCTCGAAGCTTACTGTGCAGGGATCCCTGTGGTGTCTACCCGGGTGGGGAATGTACCGGAAATGTTGGCGTACGATGATCGGTTCCTTGCCTATGCGAAGGATTCGGTACAGATCGCCAAGGGGATCCTCTATATCTATAAGCATCCGGATGAAATGGCAGAACTGGTCGCTCAGAATAAGGAAAAGGTAAAAACCTTCTACGATAAAAGAATCCTTCTGGAACGGATCCGGAGAATCTACCATCAGTTGGGAGAAGGAAACGGGTAATGGCAGGGATTGGCTTCGAACTGAAGAAGATTGTGCGACAAGGGACCATTGCCTCCTATTTGCAGGTAGCCCTTTCAGGAGCGATGATCGTAGCTGGGCCCTGGCTAATTACCATCCTTGCTATTGGACTGATTCAACGGTTCAATCAGGATGCCCTTGCTGAAGGAGGCAACTTATTTTTAGCTACCGTGGTTTATACGTATACAGGATCCCTCCTCCTCTTTGGCGGAGTACACTATATTTTTTCTCGCATCCTTTCCGATTTACTATACGAGAAAAAAGAACGACAAACTCTAGTGTATTTGGGATGGTTTATCCTTTTAGTTGGGATCCTTTCTGCTCTGGCGGGATTCTTCATCGGTTGGACCATTGATCCTATAGGGATTAAAAGCCCCTTCTCTTACCGCGTGATGGCAGGATTGTTCTTCCTCTTTGTGAGTCTCCATTGGTTGTTGATTGTGTTTGCTTCCCTCCTTCGGTGGTATGGCCAAATTTTGGCAATTTATGCAGGAGGGATGGGGGTATTTCTTTTTTCCGCAGCTCTTGTGTCCCCAAAATGGGGAGTAGCAGGGGTCCTTGGGGGATTTGCGTTGGGAAACCTTGGGATTCTCTTAGGTCTCACAATTCTCATCCTCAAGTTTCGAACAGAAGCACGGGGCCTTGTAGAAAAGAGAGGGTTGAAAGAAACGTTATGGGAATGTACTCGCCAAGTGGGAAAGTACGTCAAAACTCAGGGGAACTTGGTACTTACGGGGTATTTCTACTACCTTGGAATCTGGATCGATAAAATTGTTTTCTGGATTGGATGGGGTCAGCCGGTAGAGGGAACTTGGTTCCGGATCTTTCCTTCCTATGATGTTCTTGTGTATTACACAAACCTTACCATGATACCGGGGTTAGTATTCTTTGTCGTGTTTACCGAAACGGGGTTTGCCACAATCCTTCGCAAATTCCTGGAAGGACTTTCCAGAAGAACGTACTTGAGCATTCTAAAGGAAAAGCGACGTCTCTATAGCGAGAGCATCAGGTATGTTACAGATCTCCTGCTGTTCCAGGGATGTATCAGCGTATCCGTTGCCCTTCTTTCCAACTGGTTGCTCCCATCCTCTGATTTCCCTGGAACAATGTATATCCTGTTAGGGGGAGTGTTCTTTCATTTGCT
>JAOABU010000036.1 GCA_026418195.1 Spirochaetota bacterium
CTTCAACACCCTCTATGGAGTATCCTGGTTCGCAGGAAGTGCCGTGTTCGGCCTTCTCTACGACAGGTTTTTACCTGCTGGTGTGGTGTTCTCCCTTGTGCTGCAGGGAGCCGCGATTCCGCTCTTCCTCTATATCGGGAAAGTAAAGAGAAGGTCGTTATCGAGAGTCTCTTAGACTGTTCGCAACTTGCTTTGCTTCGGGGAAACGGGATGATGGACCTGCGTTCCTACCTTTAAGATTTCCTACCCTTCCTCATCCAACCCCTTGCCATTTCCCTTGTGCTTAACAGGATGCGTCCGCATGCCCGGAACCGAAGTGACGTGTGCTCCTGCCTCGTGGGAAGCCGTTCTTGCAGAAGAAGGTTGCGCGGGCAGAAGGTGGACAGGTAGGAACGCGGCGTTGGCGATTAGGGTAGGTATCACAGCGCTTGCGATCACAGCACCCACTAGAAGGGAGTACTGAGCCTGGGTGACGATACGGTGGGTCAACCCATAGAGGGCAGCGATGGTTCCGAAGGTAAGTCCCGTAGACATCATGAGGGAATAGTACCAGCGTTCCTTCCCATCTCTCCGGAACCGAGCGATCACAGGGTATAACCCGAAGATCTTGGAAGCGACTTTCCCGAGAAACAGCCCAAAAAACAGGAGGAAACCCCCGAGTAGAGCTGGAAGAGACACAAGGGTCCCTGCCCGAAGGAAATAGAGGGGGGTGAGAAACCCCACCGTGAGGGTGCGAAGACGGCGTAACCAGGTGTGATTTACCCGGGCAAACTCAGCCAGTACGATGCCAGCGAGGTACGCGGGGAGTACCGCTTCACTTCCCGACCATAGAGCGAGGGCCGATAGAGCGAAAAGCACAAAGAGCATCCATTTGGTTCGGATAGCTGCCGTCTTCCCAGAATAGTGATGGGTGATAAAACGGCTTGTGACCGGTAAAAGGAAAAGGACCAGAATCGTGATTCCTAGGAACACGAATGTTTTGTAGGAAAAGGGGGCGAAGATTAAACTCAATGCCACCACGGTTCCAATATCATTGATGAAACAGGCTCCCAGGATACCCTTGCCGAACTCTGTACTGTTGAACCCCGTTTCCAGCATCACCGCGTATACCACCGCCATGGAGGTGGTGGAAAGGGCGATTCCTGCCAGAAGGCTTGCCTGCACATCCCAGCCCAGCAGGAATCGGGCAACCAAGGAACACCCGACGAAAGGGGCCAGGAATCCGATGAATCCCACAATGGATACCTCGGTCACTTTCTTCTTCAGGGTTTCGTGCTCCAGTTCTGCTCCAGCGAGAAAGGTGAGGAGGACGGCGCCGGACGAGGCAAGGAACCGTAGGGTTTCGTTTCCAGTTCCAAGGGCTTCAAACCATCCACCAGCGGTGGCAATCGCGCCCATTACCATCCCCACACAGATTTCCACTAGCGCGATGGACACTTTCAGGTAGTAGGCCAATACTGCCGAGATCAGGGCAAGGGCAAGCCAGATTGAGGTGAGAAAGAATAGGTGTTCCATGGGAACGTCCTCCCCAAGAGTGTATATTCAATTAGAAGTTATTAGAGGGATGAATATATCGAAAAGGGGTATTTTTGCATAGATAAATTTCCCTTTACGTTCAGGAAATGCTCGTTTAATATTTCATTGCAACCTATTCGCTCGTTTCATCATAATTAAAAGTAGGAAATAGAGAATGTATACGGCCCGTCTATTCATCCTAGAAGACGATCCTCTTCAACTATACGCCTTGAGCAAACTATTGGAGAGCATTGGGCATGAAGTTGTGGGTACCGCTACAAACGCTGAGGAAGCGTATAAAGTACTGCAAACTCTTGAATATGGGGAAGGACTGAACGTTGACCTCCTTCTGATCGATATACATCTTCTTCAAGGAAAGGATGGAATCACGTTTGTTAAATCCCTACCGAAAAGATGGAAAGTACCCCACATCTATATTACCGCTTATAATGACGAGACCCATTTCCAGCGATGTTTAGATACGAATCCTGTGGGGTTTATTCTGAAACCCTACAGCAAACATACCCTGGCGTATCAGATTCAAGTAGCGTTACGGAATATCCATATTGAAGAAGAGGTAGAGCATACCCGAAATACAATAACCCAACTAATCTCCATCTGCAATCGAAGCCAATCGATGGAAGCCCTGGCAAAGGATTTCTGTAAGGGTTTGCAGGAAGGCTTCAAGATTCCAAAGGCGGATTTCTTTTACGTGGCTTCCAACCAAGAAGTAGTCGTGCTTGGAACGTCCTTGATGGAGAGGCAATCCCACCTGAGTGCGTTACGGCCCTACCTCTCTCGATGGAAAGCGGAGTTCCCTCATGCTCGGAAACTTGTTTCAGAGGATCTCTCCCGTTTTAGGGAGATAGGGAAAAGCTCTCTCTTTGAGGTAGATCCGGATCGTTCTCGCTTGTTCGTTCCTGTGCCTAATTCCAAAGAAGAAAAACCAGAGTTGCTGGGAATCGTTTGTATCGAGTATACGTCGAGAGGGGACTTCCTCCTACCTATGGTTGAACTAGTTGAACTTGCGTCTCTGCAAGCAGGTATGGCCATCGAGCGGATTCAGGTTCAGGAAAGCACTGAGCAGAAAAATCGAGAATTAGCCATCTATAATCGAGTACTGGAAGTTGTGGGAACCGCACTCCATAGTGCCGAGTTCCTACCCGCAGTGCTGGAGATCCTGGTAGAAAAGCTGGGTGCCGATGGAGGGATGGTGTACAAGTACGATCCTGTAGAACGGGTTCTACGGCTAGTCTGTAGGATCGGTGTAGGGGAATCTGTACTGGAAGAATTAGATCGAATTCCCTTGGCCACATCGTTCCTTGGTCAGGTCGCCCAAGGTAACTTTACGTTAAGCATCGAGCAAGTTGATCGAGAGAAAGGTCGATTGCCTGATTCGGCCATTCAAGCGGGATGGAAATCCCTACTCGTTTCACCCATAAAACGGGAACATGCTCTTTATGGAATGATTACCCTTTTCTCATTGAAAGAAGGAACTTTTGATCCCTTATCTTCCCATGTTCTAACTGCTGTTTCGGGCCAAGTATCCATCGCATTGGAAAATGCCTTCCTGTACCAACGCACGCTTACCATGAACCAGGAACTGGAACAGCGGGTTAAGGAACGTACCGAAGATCTGGATACTCTATCCCGACTTTCCCAAGAACTCATCTTCGTGGTGGGATATCAGGAATTGTTCATCCTCCTGTTTTCTATTCTACAGAGCGTTACTCGTTTCGCTCTGGGGGCCGTGTTCTTCCAACAGGAGGGGAAGGGGGTGGTATTCCTCTATCCACGGGTTCCGCTTACCCAAGACTGCCTGGAGAGAGCGAAGGAAAAAATAGAGGGCCATGTCCTACACGTTACGGATAACCAAGTCCTTTTAAAGAAGGAAGATTACATTCTTCTCGATTCGAAAATTCCTGATACGAAACCGAAAAGAGTAGGGTTTTTACATGTGGAACCATTCTGGCAAAGGAACGAACGTACCCGGGATCAGGGGTTCCTCTACTTTTTCTCAGAAGAGGGGATCCCTTTCCAGGAAAGGGAGATTCATTTATTCAATATCGCTGCACATCATGCGAGCTTAATGGTGCAGTCTCTAGAGTACAGAATTGGCATAGAACGTAAGCGATTGGAACAGATTGTAACCGGATTACCCGATGGATTGATGATCTTCGATCGGGAACAAAATTTGGTTGTTCGTAACCCTAAAACCGATACGTTACGGGAGCTTATCTCTAAACACGATCCATCGGTGGATTTAATAGAACGAATCCGTTCATTACCGATTTCTAAGGAAGCAAGGATCCTGGAAATCGGAGTGGAAAAGAAACTGTACTTACAGATTTCTTCTGAACCAATTAGTGAAGGACCGGATGCGGGGGGAATGATCGTACTAATTCGGGATGTCACTACTGAACGATTACGAGAAGAACAAATGAACGCGCAGGAACGGTTGGCTGCCGTTGGACAACTTGCTGCAGGGATCGCTCACGATTTCAACAATATTCTTACAGGGATAATCGGATACGCAGAGTACTTACAGATCCGTAAGGATGTGTCTCAGGAAGCTCGGTTGTATCTCCTGAAGATCATCGAGCAGTCCAAGAGAGCGGGAGCTTTGGTCCAACAGATTCTTGATTTCAGTCGCAAATCTATGGCAGAGCACAAGCCGTTCGACCTGATTCCCTTCCTGAAAGAATTGTCCAAGCTTTTCGATCGGCTGATATCTGAAAACATTCACACGGAATGGATTTTGAAAGAAAAGAGTTGCATCATTGAGGGGAGTCCCGTTCAGGTGCAGCAGATCATGACAAACCTGGTAGTGAATGCTCAGGATGCGATGCCTAAGGGCGGAACCCTTACAGTTACTGTAGACACCCTACCTGTGGAATCGGAGGTTCGGGGAAAGGAAGCGTTCAGAACCCACCCCCCATCATCGGGAAAGCTGGTGAGGATTCAAGTAGAAGACACAGGTACGGGAATCCCTCCCGAAATCCTTCCCCGAGTATTCGAACCCTTCTTTACCACTAAACCCGTAGGGAAAGGGACAGGATTAGGCCTGGCTCAAGTGTATGGTCTTGTGCAACAGCATAAAGGATTCGTGTATCTAGAGAGCACAGTGGGAAAGGGAACGCGGGTCACGATTCTCTTCCCTTTGGTTGAGCAAGAAGGAACCCGAGAGCCGGAAGCCCTCACCTTGGAGTTGCCTGAGCATTCTTCAGGGCTTATCCTGTATGTGGAGGATGAAGAAGCGGTGAGGGATGTGGCTTTACGGTTCCTCCACGAGATGGGATATAAAATGCTAGTGGCGGTGAATGGGAAGGATGCGTGGGAACTTTTTCAGGCTCATCACTCCCAGATCGACCTCGTTATATCCGATATCGTAATGCCGGAGATGGATGGGCGGGAGCTGGTGCATCGGATTCGAGAAATAGCTCCCCGCATGAAGATCCTTCTAACTACTGGTTATCCCTTGGGTTCGGATCGGGAGGAAGAAAATCTGCCGAAGGTGGACGGGATCCTCTATAAACCCCTTCAGGTGGCAGATTTAGTCCGGGCCATAGAGCGACTACGATCACAAACGTAGGAGAAAAGGATATGGGTAAACGAATTCTGGTGATCGATGACGAAGAAACCGTTCTCGATGCGTTAAAGATTATTTTAGAGGAAATGGGACACCAGGTTGATACTACCAGAGATCCCGACAGGGGAGAACGAATGGCCCTCGAGGAAGAGTACGATTTAATCATTACGGATCTTCGGATGCCGGGAAAAACCGGAGATCAAATCGTAAAGTCCGTGAAGGCTCAAAGGGAACATGCGCGCATTCTGGTGATCACTGCATACAGCACCGATGCGATTGCGCAATCGGCTCTGAAAGCGGGTGCCCTAGCTCTGATCCGAAAACCGTTCGAAATCTCCAAAATCCTTTCTTTCTTAGAGCAGGAATAGAAGTATGTCCTCGGCCGAATCGCGGTACATGGAAACATTGAAAGCGAAAACAGAGAAGCTATTAAAAGAAGTGCAGGAATTACAGAAAGCTTTGGGAATGGAACAAAAAGATTTACCCGAAGAGACGATGAACCGGTTGGGTGAAGAAGAATTGACTACCCTGGAGCATGCATACGCTTTAAGGGTGGATGGTCATTTCGATTTACGAATCTCGGAGGACGAAATGGCCTGTATTGGAGATTTCTATCCTCCAAGCCCTGGTGGAGAACCTCTTTCCTTAGAAAAAGTCCAGGAACGACTCCAAGCCCTCGGAGTCGTGTATGGGGTGAATTGGGAAATATTGGGGAGCGCTCTATTTACCTGCAACCTGGAACGACAGGAAGTGCTTGACCTTTTCATTGCTCGAGGAACGGATCCAGTACCAGAAGTTCCCGAGCATTACCAATTGGAAGAAGGGATCCAGAATTGTAAACCGACCCTCGATTCGGATGCTCAACGGGTAGACTTTCGTTCCGTTTCGCCTTTCATTATCGTGAAGAAAGGGGATCGACTCGCCCGTAAGGTACCGAGGAGATCGGGTGTATTGGGGCGAACAATACGGGGTAAGGATCTACCCTTCCCAATCGAGCGCGTTACTTTCCTTGTTCCTGGAAAGAATACAGAAGAGAGAGAAGACGGAATCTATGCTTTCTGTGATGGCGCGTTGAAGATTCAAGAAAACAGAATCCAGGTAGAACCGATCCTCTACATCACAGGAAATGTGGACTACCACACTGGAAACATCGAGTTTCCGGGAGACTTGGTAGTCGAAGGTGCGTTTTTGGATGGATTTCAAGTAAAGGTCAGGGGATCCATACTCTGTAAGGGGACCATCTATGCAGCAAATGTATTCTGTGGAGGGAACTTACAGGTGTATGGAGGGATCATTGGAAAGGGAAAATCCAAGGTGATCGCAGAGGGGGAGGTGCAGGTAAAGTTTCTGGAAAACTGTTACCTTGAATCAAAGGGAACGATCTATTCGGAAGCGGGGGCGTTCCATTCGGTGGTGTACACGAAGGCAGAGTTTCGCACGGGGAAAAAGGGGTTGGTGGTGGGCGGAAAGATCACTGCTCAAGAGGGAATCTATATCGCTAACATTGGCACGGCTACGAGCCCGAAGACAGAACTGATTTTAGGAAACGACTTCCAGATTCAACGAAAGCTGGAATGGATTCGAGATAAAAATATCGATCTCGCATTGAGAATGAAGGAAGTGAGTCAAGCTCTTAGTCGAGATCCGGATAATTCAGAACTCATGCAAACGAAGGACGCTCTCCTTTCCCATATTCGTCAGTTGAATGAAGTGTCCCAGAAGTTAATCCATTTCCTTACCGTGAGAGAACAGGCCCGATTGTGTGTGCAAGGTACGGTGGTTCCGGGTACGTATGTGGAAATCTGCAATGTTTCCTACATCGTCCCTCGTTTGATGAGGTCCGTGTCCTTCTACTTGAACCGGAAAATGGGAAGGGTAGAAGTAGAACCATATAGAGTATCTTAACTTTGTGACTTTATAAAAAGATGGAGGGTTTCTATGGAAAAGGCGAAAACATTGTATGCTCTATTGTCCGGGCATCAGAATGAAATACTCCGGCAATGGCAGAAGGAACAGTTAGCCCCCGGAGTGCTTCGATCCGATCTGATTTCACCAGATGAGTTGAAGCAGCAGATGGAAGATTTCCTTCGGTATCTGGTGGAGGCGGTAAAAAAGGACGAAACGGAGGACATGTCCTCCCTCGAAGCATGGAAAGAGGTTCGATCCTTCCTAACAGAAATTTCAAAAACTCAGGCGAAAAAGGGATTCCTTCCTTCAGAAACTTCAATGTTTATTTTTTCTTTGAAAAAACCAATTTTTCAACTGCTCCAGAGTTACGATACGGAGGACCTAGAGAAGTTCGCTTCCGATCTTTGGAAAGTGAACACCCTTCTGGATCAGTTGGGACTTCTCACCATGGAATCCTACCTCAAATCGAAAGAAGAAATCATTCGTAGGCAGCAGGAGGAAATGCTGGAACTCTCTACTCCGGTAGTAAAGATTTGGGAACAGGTAGTAGCGGTACCATTAATCGGAACCCTGGATAGCGCTCGAACTCAGATGGTAATGGAGAACCTTCTACAGGAAATCGTACGGGTTTCAGCGACCATTGCCATCATCGACATCACGGGGGTGCCTACAGTGGATACCCTTGTTGCCCAGCACCTGTTCAAGACAGTATCCGCTGCTCGTTTAATGGGAGCGGAGTGCGTGATTAGCGGGATCCGACCGCAAATCGCTCAGACCATGGTTCATCTAGGGGTTTCGTTCCAGGATATTACCACGAAGGCTACTCTCGCAGAAGCGATTAAGTATGCGTTCTCTCGAGTGGGGTATCGGATTTCCAAAGGCGAAAGCACCAAGTAGGGGGATCTATGGAACGGATTCCGATCCTCAAGATGGGGAAGTTCCTCTTGGTTTCCATCCAGGTGGACATGCATGATCGGTTGGCTTTGACTCTCCAGGACGAGCTCACGGCACGAATTGTGGAGGAAAACGCCAAGGGCGTGCTGATTGATATTTCCGCTTTGGAAATGGTGGATTCCTTCATTGGTCGGATGCTGGCTAACATCGCTACCATGGCGAGGATACTAGATGCGGAAACCGTAGTAGTTGGGATGCAACCCGAAGTAGCCATCACGATGGTGGAACTGGGTCTTTCGCTACCAGGGGTGCGTACTGCGCTGAATATAGAAAAGGGGATGGAAATCCTGAATTCTCTCCTGCAATCGGAGACCCAAGATGGAACTGAAGGTTCTGAAACGTAGTACCTTCCCCATTCGAAGCGAAGAAGATATTGTGAAAGCCCGCCAGATAGTTCGGAATTGGGCGAACGAAGTGGGTTTTAAACTGGTGGATCAGACGAAACTTGTCACTGCGACCAGTGAACTAGCCCGAAATACCTTTGTCCATGGGGGTGGTGGGGAAATGATGCTAGAACAGGTCGAGGACGGAACACGTTCAGGTCTGCGCATCACCTTTCAGGACCATGGTCCTGGAATTCCTGATGTCACCCGTGCATTACAGGATGGGTACTCCACTGCTGGGGGGCTAGGGCTGGGGTTGGGGGGAGCGAAGCGTTTGGTGCATGAGTTTTCCATTCAGAGTGAAGTGGGGAAAGGTACGGTTGTAATCATCGTAAAATGGGTATGAGGATAGAATGAAGGATGTGATTCGGCTCTTTATCGAAGATCCTTCTCAGGTTGGACAGGCTAGACGAATGGCTATAAATCTTGGCCGAGCGCTCAATTTTTCCGAAGTGGATACAGGGAAAATCGCTCTTCTGGTAACAGAATTAGGAACCAACCTGATAAAACATGCCCAGCATGGGGAGATTCTTCTTAGAACCCTCGACTGTCTCGATATCCACGGAATCGAAATCCTGGTACTGGACCGAGGGCCAGGGATTCCTCAAATTTCCCTTAGTTTGTTGGATGGGTTTTCCACAAAAGGATCGCTAGGGATCGGGTTAGGTGCTGTAGTCCGATCATCTTCCCAGTTCGACATCTATTCCAAGGAGGGAAAGGGAACCGTGGTGATGGCTCGGATATGGTCCCGAATACCGAAAACGGCTCCTCCTCCGAGAAACTTTGAGGTTGGAGTGGTACAGATCGCCAAGGACGAGGAGGATGTTTGCGGGGATGGTTGGGCGGTACACCAGGATACGGGACGGTTCGTTTGCATTCTAGTGGACGGATTGGGACACGGCATGTTTGCGGCAGAGGCAGCTCAGAAGGCGATCGATTTGTTCCGGGCTCATACTTCCCTTTCACCCAAGGAACTCCTAATCAGAGTACACGAAGGGTTGTTACCTACCCGAGGTGCAGCAGTGACTATCGTGGAAATCAATCCTGTTCACAGGGTACTGCGGTATGCTGGAATTGGGAACATCTCTTCCCGTTTGATCACCTCTTCAGGAGTTCGGAGTTTCTTGTCCATCAACGGGATCGCAGGGGATGCTCACCCGAACATGAAAGAATACTCGATTCCCTGGGAAGAGGGGGATGTGCTAGTTCAATGCACCGATGGATTGAAATCCCAGATTGATTGGGAAGGGTACCCACAACTGTTTCAACATCACCCTTCTGTAGTAGCGGGGGTGTTGTTCAGGGATTATAATAGAAACTCGGATGATAGTACGATACTTGTCGCTAGATACAGAAAGGAGACCGAATGGAAAACCGGTATTCCCTGCTCCGAATAGAGATTCGGTATGAACACGATGTGGTGCTCTGCCGACAGCGGTCTCGGATACTCGCGGAACTTCTAGGGTTCGATTCCATGGATCAGACCCGGATCAGTACTGCGGTTTCAGAGATCGCCCGAAACGCGTTTGTGTATGCACGAGGGGGCGAAGTGTTGTATTCAGTGGAAGGAAAAGAAAAACCCCAAGAGTACCGGATAGAGATTAGAGACAGTGGGCCAGGAATCCCGAATGTGAAGGATATTCTGGAAGGACGGTTCTATTCTTCAACGGGTATGGGAGTAGGTCTCCGTGGAGCACAAAAATTGATGGATACGTTTCAGATTACCACTGAGCTTGGAAAAGGGACTACCGTAACGCTTGGAAAGTATTTACCTCCCAGCGCACCTCAAGTCACCCCAGAGCTCATACACCGAATTGTTCTGGAACTTTCCCATAAACGACCGCAGGACCCATTCGAAGAGATCCAACAGCAGAACCAGGAGTTGGTTCGAGCGATGGCGGAGTTGAAAATTCGGCAAGAACAACTGGAACAGCTAAACCGGGAACTGGTGGATACGAACCGAGGAGTCGTCGCCCTGTACACGGAATTGGAAGAGAAAGCTGCTTCTTTAAAATCTGCCAACGAAGTAAAGACCCGATTCCTTTCAAACATGAGCCACGAGTTCCGAACACCTCTGAATTCGATCCTCGCTCTAACTCAGATCCTCCTGGATCGGTTGGATGGCGACCTGACTCAAGAACAGGAGAAGCAAATTTTCTACATTCGGAAAGCGGCAGAAACTCTTTCCGAGTTGATCAATGACCTCCTGGATTTGGCAAAGATTGAAGCGGGAAAGACGACTGTACAGGTAGAAGAATTTCAGGTCTCTGATCTATTCAGTGCCCTTCGGGGGATGTTGAAACCTATTCACCTAAACCCAACCGTTTCACTTGTAATCGAGGATCCCCCTGTCCAGATAACGTTACAAAGCGACGAGGGGAAGGTGTCCCAGATCTTGAGGAATTTGATCTCCAATGCGATCAAGTTCACCGAGAGGGGAGAAATTCGGGTTGTTGCAGAGGTAGGAGAACGAGATCAGGTCGTGTTTTCCGTCTCGGATACAGGGATCGGGATCCCGGAAGAGTACCAGAAAAAAATTTTCGAAGAGTACTTTCAGGTGGATACTCCTTTACATAAAAAACAGAGAGGAACAGGGTTGGGGTTGGCCATCTCGAAAAAGCTAGCTGAACTCCTAGGAGGTACCATTACGGTTAAGAGCGCACCCGGTATAGGCTCTACCTTTCGGTTAATTGTACCCCGAGTCTATATAAGACCCGTTGCAGACAGAACACAGACGGTAACTCTAGGAGTGCTTTCCTTGGAGACGGGGAAACCATTTGAGCTAGACCCTCTGAAAGTTCCCATTCTTCTACTGGAAGACGATGAGACGACAGTTGTTCTTTACGAAAAATACTTAATGGGAAGTGGATTTCAGTTGATTCATGCTCGTTCAATACAGGATGCTTGGCAATGTATCGAGGCATACAAGCCTGCTGCTGTCATTCTGGATATTTTACTACCTAAGGAAGAGGGGTGGGATTTTTTAGTGGATTTAAAGAGTAGGGAGATCTCTCGGGACATACCAGTAATTATAGCCTCGGTTCTGCAAGTGTACGAGAAAGGGATTGTTCTGGGAGCGGAAGATTGTGCTGTGAAACCCATCGAACGGAAGTGGTTACTGGAGAAGTTGCGGAGTTTCGAGGTTAAGTTTCCTATTCGGTCCATTCTGGTGATCGATGATGAGGAAATAGCTCGGTACGTGCTGAAAACCTCCCTTTCCAACACGAAGTACCGGGTGCTCGAAGCTTCTGATGGAATGGCAGGGATTAAAGTGGCAGAAACAGAACGTCCCGAACTGATCTTCCTAGATCTGGTGTTGCCAGGAATGGATGGGTTCGAGACTCTGGAACGATTGAAAAGTTCTCCCGCTACAAAAGATATTCCAGTGATCATCCTGACCTCGAAGCTCCTCACCATGGAGGAGAAAATTCGTTTAAGCGAACGAGCGAGTGATGTGCTATCGAAGAGCGCTCCCCCTGCCGATAGGATCCTAAAAATCGTTCAGGATACATTAGCACGCATTGTTCAGCAGGGAGGCTCGGCATGACGAAGGATGATCAAACAGAATTTAAAGGGATCATCCTTCTGGTAGATGATAACGATATCAATCGGTACGCTACGAAGAGGATTCTGGAACAGGCAGGTTTTCGGGTGATAGAGGCCCGTACAGGTAAGGAGGGGCTTGAAGCAGCTACCCCTGAAATTGAGCTCGTAGTGTTGGATGTAAAACTTCCCGATATTGATGGATTTGAAGTGTGCCGCCGATTGAAGGCCAATCCCGTTACCCGTTCTATTCCAGTGATGCACCTGACTGCCACCTATTTAAGCATAGAAAGCAAGATTAAAGGGTTGGATGGAGGAGCGGATGGGTATTTAACGCAGCCTGTGAAACCCATAGAGCTTGTAGCTACGGTGAACTCGCTCCTTAGGATACGGAAAGCAGAGGAAAGGATCCGGCAGGAACTGGAGAATTGGAATACTACCTTTGACAGTATCGGTGATGCTATCTGTATCTTAGATACGGAAGGACGTATTCAACGGTACAATCGTGCCTTTGCTAAATTTTCTGGCGAACCTGAAGAGAAGATCCCTGGCACCCATTGTTGGGAATTGTTCTGTCAGAAGTACTCTTGGAGTGTGGATTGCCCGTTGAGAAAAGGGGAAACCCCTATCACCCGAGAAACCTGGGAGCTACAAGCGCGGGAACGGTATTTTTTCACTACCCTCGATCCGATTAAGGATGCCTCAGGGAGGGTAGTTCGGTATGTTTTAATTAAACGGGACGTAACCGAACAGAAACGGATCGAATCCGCACTTCGGGAAAGCGAAGATCGGTTCCGTAGGCTGGCGGATAATGCACAGGATCTCATCTATCGGTACGAGTTCATTCCTAAACCTCGTTTTGCGTATGTAAGCCCTTCCGCTACCCGTATTACAGGGTACACACCCGAAGAACACTACGCAGATCCTCTGTTAGGCTTCAAGATTGTTCATCCAGAGGACCGGTATTTATTGGAACAGACTACAAAAGCAGAGATCGATATTCGACGTCCCCTCGTGTTCCGCTGGATCCGAAAGGATGGGACCCTTATCTGGACAGAGCAGAGGAACATCCCGATATACGACAAGAAAGGGAACCTGGTAGCGATAGAAGGTATCGCCCGTGACATTACGGAGCAGAAAGAGCATGAAGAAAAACTACGGAGGGCTTTGAGGGAAAAGGAATTCCTCGTTCAGGAACTTTTTCATCGTACCCGGAATAACATGCAAGTAATCAGTTCCCTCCTTCATCTTCAAGCGGATGAGTATCCTACCTTAGCACCTGTATTGAAAGAGATGGAAATAAAGATCCAGATCATGGCCCTCGCTCATCAGCAATTGATCGATTCAGGAAACCTGTCCTACTTGAGGTTGAAAGAATTTTTGCAGGAAGTCACTTTTCTGTTGGAACCTGTCGTCTTAGAAGAAAATCCATCTGTGATTCTTCGGTATGAAGGAACAGACGCTCCCATCCTCCTCGATACCGCGGTGCCCTTAGGGATCTCCTTGAATGAGTTGATATGGAACTCCCTTCAACATGCGTTCCCTCTCACAATGTCCGGGGAGATCAATATTCGATCTTCTGTGGGAGAGAACAAGGAGATTGTCATTGAAGTGGAGGATACAGGGATAGGGTTACCGAATGGGTTCACCCTGGAGAAGAACGCGCGAAAAGGACTTACCCTTGTGGCGTCCCTCATTCAATCCCAATTAGGGGGCCAACTTTTGTATCAGAGTACAGAACGAGGAACCTGTTGGAAAATCATAATTGAAAAAGAAGTGTACTCTCCCCGAGTTTGAATAATCGATACCCATCGATTCCGCTAATCATCCCTTTCTATTGACAGCAGACGTCTTACAGCGTAAGATAGAGCCATGTTCATCAAAGAAGAGATTCAGGAAAAGCAGAAACGGATTCGAACGTTTATGGAAGATCGGAAGTTCACCGCTGTCTATCTCAAACGACAGGCGAACTTCAGTTGGCTCACCGGAGGCGAGATCAGCTATGTGAACATCGCTACGGATTTGGGGGGGGTGGGACTCCTCATCACTCCGGAGAAGGCCTACGCTGTGAGCAACAACATCGAAGCGGTTCGGATGGAAAAGGAAGCGGAGCTTCCTGCCCAAGGGTACGAAATTCGGTCGTATCCTTGGCATAATGAACGGGAGACAGCCATCGTGAAAGAACTCGGGGGGACGCACATTGCCGCAGATTTCGGGTTCCCTGGGGCGATGGATGTATCGGGTGAAATCGCCCGGTTACGATACTCGTTGACTCCTTGGGAAGTGGAGCGGATCAGAGACTTGGCTCGTCGTTCTTCCTTGGCAGCGGAGGAAACCTTGCAGCAACTGAAACGGGGTGAGAAGGAATGTCAGGTGATTGGCCGACTTTCCCAGAAGTTGTGGGAAAACCGGATCGATTTCGTCATTGCTTTCTGCGCTGCCGACGAACGGATTTTTCTGTATCGTCACCCCATCACCACGGAACGTCGGATAGAAACCCGGGCCATGCTGAGTGTGAACACTCGTAAAGGGGGGCTGATCGTTTCCATCACCCGATTCGCTCAGCTCGGAAAAGTGCCCCAGGCGTTACGGAAACAGTACCAGGATAACGTGTACATCGATTCGGTGATTATGGCTGCTACCATGCCAGGTAGGCCGGTCTTGGATGCTTTCAAAGCTGGAATCGAAGCGTACAAACAGCTGGGTTATCCCAACGAGTGGGAACTGCACCATCAGGGAGGGGCCATTGGGTACATGCCTCGGGATTACCGGGTGACCTGGCAGACATCCGAAATCGTGCAGGAGAATCAGGCGTTTACCTGGAATCCCTCCATCAGCGGAACGAAAAGCGAGGACACCATGCTGGCTACATCGAAGGGGCCGGTAGTGCTATCTGAGCCTGTCGTCTACCCGGTACTGCAGATGGAGGTGGGAGGATATACGTTTAAGCGACCGGATATTCTGGAACTGTGAAACAAAAAAATATCACCTTTCGTAGGATTGGTGATATAATTTGTAAGAATCATTCATAAGAGGAGGGATCTATGAGAATGAACAGGTTCATTCGATCGGGGATCATCGGAATGATCTTCCTATGTCTCGTATTCTCTGTGGCTGCAGAGGGTAAACAGGAGGAGAAGTTCCCGACTCGGGAAGTGGAAATCATGGTTCCCTGGGCTGCGGGAGGAGCAACGGATATCGTATTTCGCACCTTTACTACGGTAATCCCCAAGTATCTGGGAGTGCCTATCATCATTACGAATAAACCGGGTGGAGCGGCTGTTCCAGGATACGTAGAAGCGATGACGAAGAAACCGGATGGTCACTACATCGTGGCATGGGCTACGCCCTCGATCACGGTAACCCACATGCAACAGACCCCCTACGATGCATCTTCCTTTGAGCCCATCATCAATATCTCCACGGCACCGGTGTGGTTTCTTGCACCCGCGAACTCCCCCTACAAGGATTTACGGGATCTAGTGGCGGATGCAAAGAAACGACCGGGACAGGTGAACCTGGGGAACGCAGGTTCCGGTGGGGGAACCCACATGATTGCCCTGGCCTTCGAAACGGTGGCGGGATGCAAGTTTAACCATGTGCCTCATTCGGGAGGGGGCCCTACGGTTACCGCAGCAGTCGCAGGACAGGTGGATGCAATCACTGTTGGTCCACCAGAGGGAGTGCCTCAACTGGAAGCTGGACAGCTGAAATGCCTCGGAGTCTTCACGGATAAACGACTCGCCCAATTCCCCAACTACCCAACTGCAAAGGAACAAGGGTTCGATTTTGCTATGGGGCAATGGAGAGGACTGGCCGCGTTGAAGGGAACCCCACCTGAGAGGATTAAAAAGCTTCACGACGCGTTCAAAGCAGCGATGGATGATCCAGAGTTCAAAGCTTTAGCGGATAAGGCGGGAATCATCCTGGACTACCGAAACACGGCAGATTTCAAGAAACTGGTGGAACGGGAGAACCAATTCTACGAAACCATTGTGAAATCCGCCAAATTGGGTACCAAGTATAAGTGAGCTGACCTAGCTTACTGTATCGTTTGGCTTTCGATACCCTTCTGCCCCCTACCCTTGAGGTAGAGGGGCAGGTACTTCTAATCTAAGATCAGGATTCAAACCATGTCTAAATTGAATGTTCTCTATGGTTCCATCACGGGGTTGATAGCAGTTGCGTTCTTCCTCTATACCTTCTCGTTTCCTTCGGAACAACGGGGACTGGATCCAAGGCTATACCCACGATTCATCAGTATCTGTTTTTTTGCTCTTTCGGTAGGATTGATTATTACTGGAGTTCAAGCGTGGCGAAAGGAAAGGAAACCAGCGGGTGAAAAACCAGAACAAGCGTCCATCGGCCCGGCGGGTAAAAAGTTTTTTCTTTCTCCTACCAAGAAGAGAATCGGTTGGATGTTTCTAGTAGCTTTGGGGTACGTGGCGATCATCGATACGGTGGGGTATCTGGTAGCTACCCCCCCCTTTCTGGCAGGTTCGATGGTCCTGTTCGGCGAGAAGCGGGTTTTGAGAATCCTTCTAGTGTCTGTTATCAGTACGGCGATCCTGTTCTGGTTGTTCCGGATCATCTTCCGGGTTCCCCTCCCCGTTTCATCGCTTTGGTAGCAGACTGAAAGGAAGTGTGCATATGCAAGCAGCAATCGAAGGCGTTCTGTATGTATTGAATCATTTTCCCTTCCTGTTCATCGGAGTCGCAGGAGGGATCGTGGTGGGAGCCCTGCCTGGGCTTTCAGGATCCACAGGAATTATTCTCCTCCTACCATTCCTCCTTTACGTGGAGCCCGCAGAAGCGTTGATCATGATGAGTGGAATGTTCTGCGGATCCATGTACGGAGGTTCCATTTCGGCCATTTTGATCTCTACGCCGGGGACTCCTTCGGCAGCCGCAACGGTACTGGATGGATACCCGTTGGCAAAGCAGGGAAAAGCGGGAAAGGCCCTCGCCGTTTCTACCATTGCCTCTACGGCAGGGGGAATCATTTCTACGCTCTTTCTGATCTTTTTGGCTCCTCAGCTAGCGAAACTCGCCCTCAAGTTTGGCCCTTCTGAATACTTCGCCTTGATGATCTTTGGTCTTACCATCATGGCTAGCGTTTCCGCGTCCTCCCTTGTGAAGGGGTTATTGTCGGGGTTCTTTGGGCTGATGCTGGCGATGGTAGGACTGGATCCGATCCTGGGTACTCCGAGGTTCACCTTCGGGATCACCCGCTTTCTCACAGGCTTTCCCATGGTACCTGTGCTGATTGGATTGTTCGCTTTCTCGGAAGTTTTCTCGCAACTGGAAGTTCTGGGCACAAAAACGATCCCTCATGTGGAGAAGGTCCGCAGTAGTCTCCCGACCTGGAAAGAATTGAAGAGCCTTATTAATGTGATTCTGGGTTCTTCCCTGCTGGGGACTATCATCGGAATCATCCCGGCTACCGGAGGGGCCATTGCGTCCTTCATGGCCTACAACGAGGCTAGGCGATTTTCCAAACATCCGGAGACCTTCGGAACAGGCGAATTGGCCGGTATCGCTGCACCCGAGTCCGCGAATAATGGTACTACCGGAGGTGCCATGATTCCCATGCTGACCCTTGGGATTCCGGGGGATGTGGTAACGGCTGTGATGCTGGGAGCTCTCCTCCTAATTGGTGTACGACCAGGCCCACTCCTGTTCACTCAGACTCCCCATATCATCCACGCGCTGTTCGCTGGATTCATGATGGCGCAGTTCCTGATCCTTGCCTTAGGGCTCATCACCATTCCTTTATTTCCCAAGGTGCTGAAGGTGCCTGTAGGGATCCTATACCCCATCGTATTAGCCCTCTGTTTCCTGGGAGCCTACTCATACGGAAACAGCGTGTACGATATGGGCTTGGCCATCATTTTCGGTCTTCTCGGGTACTTCATGAAAAAGCATGGGTTCTCTGCCGCACCTACGATTTTGGGCCTCATTCTAGGACCCATGGCCGAACAGGAGCTAGGTAGGGCGCTGATCATCTCCCACGGAGATTGGACGGTACTGTTTAAATCACCTATTGCGTTATTGTTCTATGCCCTGGCATGTCTTTCCGTATGGTATTCCCTCCGAGGAGTGCGCAAGGCAAAAGCGAAAGGGTTATAGGTGGGCCGGTACCTGCTTTTTTGATAGGGTTCGCTGGAGGCTATTTTCCAGATGATGTCTCATAGCTTTGTAGGCTTCCTCGGGATTATGGGAACGGATGGCTTCCAGCACCCATCGGTGTTCTTCCAGCGCTTGTTGGTGATCTTCCGGAGTACGGGGAGCTTCCCGGTAGGTTTTCTGAATCGCTTCCATGATCACAGGAACGATTCGTACGATCACAGGGTTTTTCGTGGCTCGAGAGATACTTCGGTGAAACTCCAGCTCTTTTGTGATTCGAACATGGTGCATCTGGATGGATTCTTCCATTTCCTTCAATAGGCGTTCCATAATTTCAATGTCTTTTTGTTCCGCGTTCCGGGCAGCTAACCGAGCTGCCCCGGGTTCGATAATGAGCCGAGCTTCGATGAGAGCGATCTGCAGGTCTGCGGAATGAATGAAATCGAACCCCAAAGGATCCGATACGATCCCCGGGGTTTCAGAGACAAAGGTCCCTCGACCTCTACGGATGGAAACTACATTCTGGGAAATCAGACTCTTCATGGCTTCCCGAATCGTAGGGCGACTTACTCCGAACAGTTCGCTAAGTTCCATCTCGTTAGGTAATTTGTCGCCCGGTTTCAGGCGTTGCTCACGAATCAGGTCCTTAATTTGTTTAGCGACTACTGCGGATAGTTGCTCCTTGGTTTCAATCCGTTGATACATGGGAACCTCCTACTACCCCTTTGAAAAGGGTAGAACCATTAAACCGTTGTGCCTGCATCTACCACGATGATTTGACCTGTGATGCTGTCATTGCGAGCTAGGTAGATATAGGTCGAAGCTGTTTCCTCTACACTGGGAGTTTTCTTCAGTAACGCATTGTTTTCCATCGCTTTGATACGCTCTTCCGAGAATCCGGAGGCCCAACGGGTAAGGAGTAACCCCGGCGCTACTCCATTCACTCGGATCGTTGGGGCTAGCGCAACGGCCAAACATTTGGTGAGGTGAATTTGAGCCGCTTTGGATACACAGTACGCGATACTGCTCCCTGCGGGTCGAATCCCTGCGATACTGACAGTGTTAATGATGCAACCGCCTCCTCCTCGATTCATCAGGGGGGCTGCCGCTCGGGAAAGGAAATAGTTCGAAACGGAGTTGGTTTTGAACAATCGCAGAAAATCCTCTTCCTGAAGTCCATCTAGATCTGAAAAGGAAACGTACTTGGTGGTTCCTGCGTTATTGATGAGGATATCTAGCCGCCCAAACTCCTTTTCGATGGTTTCGATCATCCTCTCCCCCTCTGCGGGGATGGATACATCCGCCTGTATAGGCATCGCTTTCACCCCAAGGGCTTGAGCTTCTCGGGCAGTGGATTCCGCTTCGGCTTGCGATCGTGAATAATTAATAATCACGTGGGTGCCTTCTCGAGCTAGTTGAAGGGCGATGGAACGTCCTAACCCCGTTCCTCCTCCTGTAATGAGGGCTACTTTACCGTTTAACACCATCGATGTAACTCCTTCCCTTACATAATCGTCTATACGGGTATCTTACGGTGTTGGGGGCGTTTTGACAAGAGAACAGTGGTTCAACAGGCAAGACGTCTGACAAATAGGGAAGATGATTAGTTTTAGTTGCGAAACCTAGATTCTTGCCGTATAGTAGGCACCATGAGTGTGCATATCAACGCGAAATCTGGAGAAATTGCGGAAACGGTCCTGTTGCCAGGGGATCCCCTTCGAGCTCAGTACGTGGCCGAGACATTCCTGGAGAACCCCCGTTGCTATAACCGGGTACGCAATATGCTGGGTTTTACAGGAACTTACAAGGGGAAGCGGGTGTCTGTGCAGGGTACGGGGATGGGGATGCCATCGTTAGGGATCTATGCTCATGAGCTCATCAATGCATACGGAGCGAAGCAGTTGATTCGAATTGGGAGCTGCGGTGCCCTTCAGGAGGATATCGCTTTACGGGATGTGATTCTGGCGGTGAGCGCCTGCACGAACTCAGCCATGAATCGACTCCGCTTCAAGGGAATGGACTATGCTCCTACAGCGAACTTTTCCCTCCTTCTGGATGCATGGAATGCGGCAGAACGGTTAGGGATCCCCGTACGGGCTGGTTCGGTCTTGGCCAGCGATACATTTTACGATGATGACCCGAATGGGTGGAGGCTCTGGGCCGAGTATGGAGTACTGGCAGTGGAAATGGAGTCGGCAGCTCTCTACACGATAGCGGCCAAGTTCAAGGTGAAAGCTCTATCGATCCTCACAGTGAGCGATAGTCTTCCCCACCAGACAGCGGTCAGTGCGGAGGAGAGGGAACGTACCTTCGACTCGATGGTACGCTTAGCCCTCGAGCTGGTATAAAAGGGGCCTATTCCTGTTCTTGGCGTGGAATTACGGGAACCCCCCATTCTCTTAAGCGGTTAGAAATAAACTCAATGATCTTCCTATGCTCTTCCTTGCCTCGACCCGTAAGGGATACAGGAGGTCCGAACTCGATATGAATAGGCTCTTCTCGGTTCAATTTGCCGAATCCTCGGAGGATGACCCCATTGCTCCAGAAATCTGTCTTTATTGCGACAGGTATAATGGGTACATGGGCGCGGGAGGCGAGTTTTATCCCTAGAGTGTTGAACCGAGCAGGGTCGAACTCGTACGAGCGGGTACTCTGGGGAAAGATCACGATGGACCTCCCCTTCTCAAGGATTCTCACTCCCTGTTCTAGTACATCCGTTAGGTCCTTTCGGGGGTCTTTCCGAGTGACAGCAATGGGATCGAGAGATCGCATCACGGGGCCGAACACAGGTCCCCGGACAAGGGTGTCTTTTACCACGAAGGAAGTGGATTTAATGGGGGTGATGAGAGCGGGGAAAATGGTGGTTTCCAGAGTGCTCATGTGGTTCGCTACGAACACGACAGGGCCCTCGGTTTCCCGAATATGGTGAAACCCCCGGATATGGAATTTCCCGCCGCACCCTTCGACCGCTTTAATGATCAGGTAGGATTGCTCGGCTAAGGCCTGATCGTCATACACGGAACGAACCGCCATGGCTCGAGACCGAAGAACGATCCGGAAGAAACGGAAGTACAGGTTCCACCGTGTCCAACCGAATAGGTGAGTTCCCAGAAAGAGGGGAGTATCTGGGGGAGTGTCGTATCGATCCTCGGGAAAGAATTGCTTCATGGAAAAGGTTTTCCTCTAACCGTTAGAGTTTGTCAATAAGCATCGAACATTTGCCCGATGGGATGGGGAGGGTTTTCCGTTTCTGTCCGATGATGTCGATGGTAAAATAGTAGAGTTTTTCCGATTCCAGCCGAATTTCCCATCCCCGACTACTTTTGTTACTGAGGATAGTGATGAAGTTCCGCTTGAGGGAGAGGTTCTCGATCCCCATCACTTCCAGGGTAGGAATGATCCAATCCACTGTCTTGCGGGGTAGGCTGATGGAAAGGCCAATCACGTTCTCGATCATCAGAGTGATGGTGGAGAGGGCTGTGTAGGGAAGGAATCGGGGTCGTGGAAACCCTTCCTTTCCCTGCCATTTCGCAGGACCTTCCGAGCGGGGAGCGTACGCTTCCCACACGTTCCCTTTGTCTTTTCCCATGGGATGGAGGGTGTCGATCATGTAGTATAGGTGGCGAATGGCGCTGGAACGGGCTAACTCGTACTGGTTATACTTTTCCAGCCCTTTAATCACCATGAAGGTAAAGGGTGGATATACAGAACCGCGGAACCCCATCCCGGATTTTTCGAACATGGGCTCGTTGGCTGCGAGGGTCGGAAAGGGATGTTCGGTGCCGAAGGTTTCTGGATTCTTCAAATGGGCAATGAGCTTTTCTGCCTTCGCCTCATTAGGAATCTCTGCTAAAAGAGGCCAGAAAGAAGCAATGGTTTTCACCTTGATCTGTTGCCCGTGCTTGTCTAGATCGTAGTAGAACCCGTCCTCTTCGTTCCACATCAGGTTGTTGATGCGGGTTTTCAGGGTAAAGTACTGTCGTTTGTACTTGAAGCTGATTTCCTTGTCGTTCAAAAGATCCCCTAACTCGGAAAGGTATAGGGCATTGATCGCTTGCTGGGCATTGAAGTCCACTGGGTAACAGAGTCCTTTCCGGGGACTATTGTCCATCTTGGTGGCTGCTAACGGTACTTCGTACAGGCCATTTTCTCTGCGAAAGGTCGATTCCAGCCATGCAAAGTACTTTTCCAGTACCGGGATCACGTCCCGGATACGTTTCTTGTTCCCAACCTTGTGGTAAAGGTTGTACTCTGCCCAGGAGAAAAGGGGAGGGTTCACGCCTTCGGGATTGTCCTTGTGATACACCGGTTTCCCATCGAGAACACTGTAGTCCGATCGAATGGCTCCCGAGGGTTCCTGCTTTTCGTAAAAGTTGTCCAGCTGGGGAGTAGCCGGAAAGTTGCGGTTGGAATACACGAGGAAAAAGGTGGACATGATGGATTCAAACTGGTTGATAGTTTTATTGTCGGGGTAGTTGAAGTACTGTTTCTGCAGTCCGTTTTCCGGAGTTCCTTTCTGCATGAAATCCTGAATCCATGCCCAGGTTTGATCGTACAGATCTACAAAATCCTGGTCATAGAAATGAATGGTTGGAAAATCTTTCTTCGTCACGTACTTCCCCTCACGCTGATACAAACAAAGAAGAATCGTTAATGTTAAACCGATTGAAATGGCAGAACTATACCGTACCTCTCCATTTCAATGCAAGTATACCTATTACAATAACGTGAATCAGGTTAGAAGTCAAATAAAATATTTATATTTCTTGTAAACAAATAGATTTAAATCAGATACCATCGGTTACTTTCTTGACAGAGAACCTAAGAGATAGTACAAGTTGATGCAGGATGGATCTACAGGAACTCCGCATTACCGCTTCCCTCGCGTATCTGGACCTGGAGGAGGAAGAGTTTGAAAAACTCCAGTCGGCAGTCGAACAACTGTTACAGTACTTCTCCAAAATGATGGAGGTAGATATAGAGGGCCTTCCTCCTACCACCCATGCGTTGGTGAGAGAGAACCGTACCCGACCCGATCAAGTCCTTCCCTTCACCGACACGGACTCCCTCTTAGAGAATGCTCCTGAAACGGAAGATCGATTCATCGTTATCCCCAATATACTGTGAGGTTCCATGTCTTCTTTTACGCGCTGGATCGGACTTCTAACCGATCCTAAGACATTCGATTCCTATATGCGTTATGTGGAACAGGTCGAACCCCGGATTGGAGCCTTTATCCAGTTCGATCCACATTTAGGATTAAGGGGCAGTTCCCCTGAAGGCCTTCTCAGGGGGGTCCCGTTTGCGGTAAAGGATATTCTGGCCGTCAAAGGGTTCCGGCTCACCTGCGGTTCCCGAATCCTGGAAGGGTTCGTGAGTCCCTACACCGCCACAGTGGTTGAAAAGTTACAGCGGGCAGGGGCCGTGGTGGTGGGCAAGACGAACATGGACGAGTTCGGAATGGGTTCTTCCACCGACACCTCCTTTTACAAACAGACCTGTAACCCATGGGATCCTGAACGGGTAGCGGGAGGTTCTTCTGGAGGGAGTGCTGCGGCGGTTGCTAGCGGAATGGTTCCCTTTGCTCTGGGCTCGGATACAGGAGGGTCGGTTCGACAACCTGCCGCGTTCTGTGGGATTTATGGGTTAAAACCTACCTATGGAGTGGTTTCTCGGTACGGGTTGGTAGCCTATGCTTCTTCTCTGGATGTAGTAGGGGTCTGTGCCGCATCGGTAGAAATGACAGAAGAGATCTTTGCCCTGATTCGGGGGAAGGACGAGCGGGATCAGACCTCTTTGGAGGAAGCAGGGACATCTGGGGTAGAAGGATTTCATGAAAAGAATTCGAACAAAATAGTGCGAAAGATTGGTTTCGTTTCAGGTAATCTCGGGCTAGACTCGGGAGTGGAACGAGCGTACCAAAAGACACAGGAAGTATTACGATCCCTTGGATACGAGGTCCAACCGATTGAACTCTCGATGCTGGAGTACTATGCTCCCGTGTACTATACGATAGCTACCGCAGAAGCCAGTGCGAACCTTGCCCGCTACACGGGGATTCGGTATGGGTATCGTCCGGAGTACGCGGAAAACCCGGAGGAATTGGTGCGAAAGGCTCGGAGTGAAGGGTTCGGGGAAGAGGTCAAATTGCGGATCCTCCTCGGTACTTTTGTTCTTCGATCCGGCTTTCAGGATCAGTACTACCAACGGGCCCAACGGATACGAACGGCTATTCGGAAGGATTTCGATCGGGTGTTTCAGGAAGTGGATGTAATTCTTTCTCCAGTGTTTCCTACCCAAGCCTTCAAACATGGATCCGAAGGGTTGGATCCGTTCCAGCAGAAGGTGGCTGACCGCTTTACGACGGCAGCGAACCTTGCGGGTATTCCGGCATTGAGTTTTCCCGCAGGTCTAGAAGATGGGTTACCTGTGGGGTTCCAGTTAATGGCACCCGTGTTTGGGGAAGAATTGCTGTTCCAGGTTGCTAGAAGGTTCGCCGAGGCAGTGCCGCCCTTAAAGGCCCCCTTCAATACCTCTCCATGGAGTTGAACCGTGTACCAGTCTTTCATTGGCTTAGAGATCCATATCCAACTACTTACCCAGTCAAAGGTGTTCTGTTCCTGTCCTGTACGGTTTGGGGATGAACCTAATACGAACGTGTGCCCCATCTGCATGGGGTACCCTGGAGTTCTTCCTTCCTTGAACCGAGAGGCGGTAAAGTACGGATACGTAGTCGCTCGAGCGTTGAACTGCCAGCTGAGTCCGGTTACGGTGTTCGAACGGAAGAACTATTTCTACCCCGACATGCCCAAGAACTATCAGATTTCCCAGTATACCCAACCCATTGGCCGGAACGGATACATGGATATCGAGTTTCGAAAGAAAAAGAAACGGGTGCGGATCCACGAAGTGCACCTAGAAGAGGATGCAGGAAAATCGATCCATGCGGGAGATCTTTCCCTTTTGGACTATAACCGGGCAGGCACCCCCCTATTAGAGATCGTCACGGAACCGGATTTAGAGATCGGGGAAGAGGCAGAAGTGCTCTTACAGAACTTTCGCCGGATGGTGCGTTATTTAGGGGTCTGTGACGGGAACATGGAAGAAGGTTCCCTCCGCTGTGATGCCAACGTATCGGTAAACCTGCGGGGCCAGGGGTTAGGGAAGAAGGTAGAAATCAAGAATTTGAACTCTTCCCGATTCGTTAGGCTGGCCCTGAACTATGAAATCGCTCGACAGGAAGAGATCCTGAGTCGTGGTGGAACGATCCTGCAGGAAACTAGGCTCTGGAACGAAAACCGGGACATCACAGAAGGAATGCGTACAAAGGAAAGTGCCCATGACTATCGGTATTTCCCGGAACCGGACCTACCGCCTTTTAAGGCAGATCATGCGTTTCTCGAGGAGGTGGAAGCTTGCCTTGTGGAACTGCCTGATCAACGGAAGAACCGATTCCTCACCCAGTACAACCTGTCGGAAACCCTAGCAGAGTTCCTTACGGCGGAAAAGAGCACCGCCGATTTTTTCGAACGGGCGGTGGAACTAGGGGCCGATCCTGTGGGTGCGGCTACCTGGCTCTCTTCCGATGTGCAAAAGCTATTGAACCGGCAGGGCCTTACACTACTCGAAAGCCCTCTTAACCCGGAACGATTTGCCGAACTCATGGTGTTACTACAGGAAGGGAAAATCCATGGGAAATTGGGGAAACAGGTACTGGAATTGGTGTTCCAGGAAGGGAAGTCCCCCAAAGAAATCCTGAAGGACCGAAACTGGGAACAGATCACAGATCCCAGTGTGATTGGTCCTATTGTAGAAAAAATCCTTACGAAGAATCCCCACGTAGTGGAGACCATCCGCCGAGGCGACCTGAAGCCGTGGGGATTTTTAGTCGGCCTGATCATGAAAGAGACGAGCGGGAGGGCCGATCCCCGGGTGGTACATGAGATTCTGAAGGAACGACTTCAGGTAAGCTTCATTTACCTTCTGACCTTTGGAGGAGCTATCTCTGGTAGGAGGGACCCGGATGGAATGGTGGTGCCGGGAGGCAGTGCGGCCATTCGGAAGATTCTCGAGCAGAATCCTTCCTGGAAGGATGTGGTCCGAGTGGAAGAGCTACCGGGGGAAGATATCTTGAGCGAAGAGATCACTCCGGCAGATTGGGCTACCCTTATCCTTCGAACGGCGACTCTTCTTCAGGAGGGAAACGCAAAGGGAATCGTGATCACCCATGGAACGGATACCCTTTCCTATACTGCCTCCCTATTCTACTGGCTATTTGGAAATGCGGAGATTCCCATCGTGTTCACGGCCGCTTCCCTTCCCCCTGAAGAAGGTTCAGAGGCGGCTCAGAACATCCTGCAGGCCCTCCAACAGTCGGAAAAGGGTGAGAAGGGAGTATCCGTTGTATTTGGGGGTGAGACATACAAACCTGTAAATCTCCGCTTCCTCAGTTTAGACCCCATGCGGTTCTATAACTGGAACGCTGAACGGATTCGGAACGAATCTCCGTCGCCATTTCCCCTCTTTGGAGGAGGCCTGGGGGTGGAAACCTTACGGGAACGAATTGAAGGAATCGTACGAAAGATCTTTATCGTGAAAGTGTTCCCGGGACTCCAGGGGGATCAGTTGATTTGCCTCATTAATGCGGGAGTCCGTTTCTTCATTCTAGAGCTGTTTGATACTGGAACCGCCAATCTACGGGAAAGTCCTTTTTCCTTGAAAAAAGCGTTCGAGATAGGAAAAACACAGGGAGTACGGTTCTTCTGCACTTCCCAGCAGGAGGGCGTAGTGGATTTTTCGGGGTATGTAACAGCCCATGCGTTATGGAAGGAAGGAGCGATTCCCATGGGAGCGCTGGCAACAGAGAGCGTGTATACGAAACTAATCGCAGCGTTCCTCTATGCGGAATCGGAGGAAGAAATCCTACAGTGGATGGAGGAAAACGGTGCGAGTATTGGTTAAAGAACTTGGTTCGTATATCGAACGATCCGTAGAGGTGAAGGGTTGGGTACATCGGATTCGTGAACTGGGAGGCATCTCCTTTGTCCTCTTAAGGGATCGAACGGGAATGGTTCAGTTAGTCTATGAGGGTAAGGTAAGTTTTACCCAGGAGTCGGTGCTGTCCGTGCAGGGTACTGTCCGGAAAAATGAGAAAGCTCCTGGAGGTCTGGAAATCCATGTGGCTAACACGGAGATCCTTGCCCAAGCTCACCCGGATCTCCCGATTCCCGTGAACCAGGAGCCGGAGAAACTCTCTTTGGAAGCCCTCTTGGACCACCGCATGATCTCCATTCGGATTCCAAAGATTCGAAGTATTTTCCGGGTGCAATCTACCATCCTGAAAGGTTTCGCCGAATACCTACGGCAGAATGGATTCACAGAGATTAAAACCAGTAAACTGATCGGATCTGGCACGGAAGGGGGAACCGGGTTATTCTCGGTAGAGTACTTCGATACTCGGGTGTATCTGGCGCAATCTCCCCAATTTTACAAGCAAGCAATGATCTCCTCTGGGATGGAACGGGTGTTTGAGATCGGCCATGCATACCGGGCCGAGAAGCATGACACCCCTCGGCACTTGAACGAGTACGTGTCCCTCGACGTGGAGATGGCCTTTATCGAAACGGAGCATGAACTGATGGATCTAGAACAGGGGATTCTGAACCATGTCTTCCGATTGGTAAAGGAGGAGAATGGAGAGGATCTCGAGGTGTATAAGGCAACAGTTCCTACAGCGGATGAAGTGAACCGGATCCCCCGGGTGACCTATGACGAAGCGAAGGAGATCATCTCGAAGGAAGGGGGACGGAAGGTCTTTGATATCAACCCCGAAGGGGAACGGATCCTCTGCGATTGGGCGGTGAAAGAACATGGGGTGGATGCAGTGTTCGTGTATGCCTTTCCCCGCAAGAAACGCCCCTTCTATGCGTATCCCGAGGGGCAGAAAACCCGTAGTTTCGACCTGCTATTCCGGGGGCTGGAAATAACTACCGGTGGAAGACGGATTCATCAGTACGAAATGCTTCTGGATGCGTTACCCAAGTTTGGGTTGACTCCCGAAGGGTTGGGAGGATACGTGGATATATTCAAGTACGGTTGTCCCCCCCATGGAGGATTCGCCATCGGATTGGAACGTCTCACCCAGAAGATCTTAGGCCTATCCAACGTGAAAGAAGCTTCCCTATTCCCTCGAGACAGGAAACGTATCACTCCCTAGAGATGTTCGACGGATCGAGGGGGAGTCAGGGGGAATAGAAGCAGCATACCGCCGAAAGGATAGCCAACATGCGTGTACAAGGCCCATTCGGCAAATTTTTCCTGGTAAGTTTCCTCCTTTTTAGCTGCGCTAGTGTGTCCTTTCGCAGGTACGAACCATACAGTCCCCTACAGGGGAACCCGGAAGACCAACGGAGGGTTATTAGAACCTATATAGAAACCCTTTCTCTTCCAGATCGAATCGCCCAGCGTTGTATTCTTTACATCCCCAAGGGGATGCCCATCGAGGAGGTAGAGTCTTTTATTCGGGATCGAAAGCCAGGGGGGGTGATCCTGTACCGATGGAACTATGATACCCTTTTCGACTTGGTTCGATTGACCGAGGCAATCCGAAGGGGATACCCTGCTGGGTATCCGGAGCCTTTCCTCTGTGCCGATCAGGAAGGAGGCCGGGTGCGGGCTTTTCCCTTCAAAGAGTTCGTTCAACTGCAGCCCTGTCCGGGAGGTATTCCCTGAAGGAGACGGTGTTGAGGTCTTTTCAAGCGGGGGTGGACATCCTACTCCTCTACACCCGGTATCGAATAGAGGATATAGTATCCGTGGTAGAGGAGCTGATGCAGGAAGGCATACTCACAGAGGAGGAAATCGATACTGGAGTGGAACGTGTGCTCGCCTTAAAGCAAGCATACAGGCTCTTGCCCTGATTTAGTACCCCGAAAATTGTGGAGAGGAAGGAATGAGAAAACGAATTGGGTTTGATCTAGGGGCCACAAAGATGCTCTGTGGTATCTTGGACGAGAAGGGTACCATACTCCATCGATTAAAGCGGAAAAGTGTAGCTTCCCGGAAAGCTCAGGATGTCTACACAGCCATTGTTCAGTGTATCGAAGAGTGTCTGGAGGAGGCTTCTGTTTCCTTGGAAGAGATAGAAGGGATTGGGATCGGTGCTCCGGGGGTGGTGAATTTCAAGAAAGGGATCGTTCTAGAGGCACCCAACTTAGGATTCCAGGACTACCCCTTACGAAAACAACTGGAGAAAACCTTTTCTCTTCCCGTGGTGGTGGACAATGATGTAAACCTGGCTACCTTTGCGGAGGCACGAAAAGGGGTAGCAAAAGGGATGAAGCATGTAATCGGTCTCTTCCCCGGAACAGGATTGGGGTCTGGAATCGTATTGAATGGGGAACTGTACCGAGGGGCCTTCGGAGGTGCGGGGGAAGTGGGGCATACTATTGTGGAGCCGAACGGGAACCTCTGTGGGTGCGGTGGATACGGGCACTTGGAAGCCCTCGTGTCCCGAAGTGCTATTGCTAAGGATGTGGTGGCGTTGGCTGCAACGGGAAAGGCCCCTACTGTGCTTGATAAGGCGGGGACAGACTATAAGAAGATCAAAAGCAGTGTACTGAAGAAGGCGGTAGATGCGGGAGAGAAGGAAGTGGAGAAGGCTATTTTACGGTCCGCTTGGTACTTGGGGATCGGCATGGCGAACCTGGTGCACATCCTCAATCCCGAGGGCATTGTTCTGGGAGGAGGACTAGTGGAGAGGTTTGGAAGTTTCTATGTGGAAGCTGCTGAAGCTTCTATGCGAAAACATGCATTACCTTCATTGGTAAAATCGGTACGGGTTCTGATTTCCACATTCTTGGAGGATGCGGTAGTGGTAGGTGCAGCTCTCCTTCTAGCAGAGGAGTTGAAGGGAAAGGAAAATGGCTAGTACAAAAGTAAGCAATCCTCGACTCGTGGGAGTAATCGATATCGGTTCTACGGCCATCCGGTTAGTGATTGCAGAAATCGATCCTTCAGGGGAATGGAGAAGACTAGACCGTGCTATTCGGCCTGTTCCTTTGGGTAAGGATGTGTTCCTCAATGGTTCCATCAGCCGGGAAACCTTTCAGCTTTGCCTCCGGGTTCTTTCAGGATTCCTTGAACTGTTGCAGGGTTGGCAGATTTCCCAGGAAAACGTACGGGTCATTGCTACGGCAGCGATCCGGGAAGCTAAGAACCGGGACATGTTCATCGATCGGGTTCGGATGCGTACAGGGTTCAAGGTGGATGTGATCGAGGGGATCGAAGAGAATCACCTTACCTATCTAGCTGTCCAGCATGCGATTCGGGACTTGAAAAAGGACATCGCTCGCACGAACACTCTCATCATCGAAGTCGGGGGGGGTACCACGGAACTGATGCTTCTTCAGCGTGGAAAGATGGTATCGGCCCATACGTTACGGATCGGAACGGTACGGATCCAGCAGCACCTTTCTCCCAACTCGGAAAGCTACAGTCATGTGGAAGGATACATCCGGGAACATATCCGGAATACTCAGGAACTCCTAGAGGTGGAATTCGATCTATCCCGGATCAAATACTTCGTTACCATTGGGGGAGATGTTCGACTAGCGGCAGAGAGGGTAGGGAAAAAAGTACATGAACACTACTCCATCATCAAGAAGAACGCGTTCATCGAGTTTGTGGACCGGTTGAAACATTGTACTGTAGACGAATGTGTCCGGCTCCTGCAGGTGACCTACAACGAAGCGGAAGGGTTGGTGGCAGCCCTCCTGGTAGTAAAGTACTTTCTCAATGCCACGGCAGCAGAGTTCCTCATTGTTCCCGATGTGAGCATCCGGGAAGGGGTCCTGTTGAGTTTTGCCTTGGATACTTCCCGGGCGGTGGGAGAGCAGTTCTACTCGCAGGTAGTGGCTTCTGCCATCAGTTTAGGTAGAAAGTACCATTTCGATGAAGACCATAGCCTCCATGTAGCACGTCTTTCTTTGCAGATCTTTGACCAGCTGAAAGAGGAGCACGGGTTGGATAGCCATGCCCGGCTTCTCTTAGAGTCGGCCGCAATTCTCCATGACATCGGGAATTTCATCAATACAGCCAAACACCACAAGCATGGGCAGTACATTATTGCCAATTCCGAGATGTTCGGGTATTCAAGGGGAGATTTACGGATCATTTCCAATATTGTGAGGTACCATCGAAAAGCCCTTCCTGTCCCTTCCCACCCTCGATTCATGATGCTAGGAAGGGAGGAACGGATGCTAGTACTGAAGCTCGCCTCCATTCTTCGTTTGGCCGATGGATTGGACAGGGGCCATTCCCAACGAATCCGAAAAGTACGTTTAGAGAAACGGGACGAGGAGATCCTCCTACAGGTGGAGTATAATGGGAACCCACAGGTGGAACGGGTAGGGTTACGGCTAAAAAGCGAAATGTTCGAAGAAGTGTTTGGGTACACAGTTCGAATGCTGTGAAATAAGGAAGAACCGTATGGGAAAGAAAAAGAAAAAAGTACATGCCCATGAGTTTAGCTTCTTCAATCGGGAACTCAGCTGGCTGCAGTTCAATCGACGGGTATTGGAAGAAGCGAAGGATCCCCATGTCCCTCTGTTGGAACGGTTGAAGTTCCTCTGTATCGTTAGCTCCAACTTCGACGAGTTTTTTCAGGTTCGTGTGGCTTACGTAAAAAGACAGATCCTTTCGGGTAACCAAGTGAATTGCCCCTCAGGCTTGAGCCCTTCCGAACAACTAGATCGGATTCGGAAGGAGGTGAGGGAAATCGTAGACGACCAGTACCGCACCCTTCACGAAGAGATTCTACCCGGGTTGGCGAGCCATGGAATTCTCTATCTCAAACCTTCTGATTGGGGCCCTAAACACCTTGAGTTCATCGAAACCTTCTTCGAAAGGGAAGTGTTTCCCGTGCTTACTCCCATGCGAGTTTCCTTTGGTTCTTCTTTTCCTGCCATTCGGAACCTTCGATTGTATATCGCCTACCTTCTGGAGAAACAGGAAAACGTAGAGGATGGGGAGGAAGGAGCGGAGCGGATTGCCCTGATACAGGTACCGGAAAGTATTCCCCGGATTCTGTTCCTGCCTACAGAGGATGGAACGGTAGCCTTTACTGTTCTGGAGTATGTGATCGAAAAATATGGGACTAGATTGTTCCCTGGATATCTGGTAAAGGATTCTCTCGTGTTTCGGGTTACCCGGGATGCCGATATGGGAGTGGACGAAGAGAGGGACGATGACTTCATTGATGCCATGGTAGAGGTATTGGCCCAACGGGAACAAAGTCCTGCGGTGAGACTATCCTGTGTGGGAGGCAGCGAGAAGCTTCGGAATTCCATTGTGGCTCGCATCGATCTGAATGTACAGGATATGTACGAAATTCCTGGCCCCTTGGATCTAGCCAGTTTGATGAGTCTTGTTTCTCTCCCTGGGTTCGAAGCATTGCGAGATGTTCCCTGGAACCCCTTACCCTCTCCCTCCTTACCTGAGGATGAATCTTACTGGTCTGTGTTAAGTCGAACGGATGTCTTACTCCACCATCCGTACGAGTCGTTCCATCACGTAGTTACCTTTCTCAAGGATGCCGCTACGGATCCGGATGTGCTAGCGATTAAAATCACCCTGTACCGTACCTCCTATGATTCGCCTATCATTCAGGCGCTGGAACTGGCAGCCCGGAACAAGAAGCAGGTGACAGCACTGGTGGAACTAAAGGCACGGTTCGACGAGGAGCGGAACATCGAATGGGCAACCCGCCTGGAAAAGGCAGGAGTGATCGTGATCTACGGGATCGCTCACTTGAAAGTCCATGCCAAAGCCCTCCTGATCGTCCGAAGGGAAGGCAACACGGTGAGGCGATACGCTCATCTATCCACGGGAAACTACAACGAAAAAACTGCCCGATTATACACGGATATCGGGCTTCTCACTTCTCGAGAAGATATAACCTATGAGCTAGCTCTGTTCTTCAATTCGGTTACAGGCTATTCAGCCATTCCCAACCTACGAAGGCTTGCCATGGCTCCCTCGGGGTTAAAGGGTAGGCTATTGACGCTCATTGAACGGGAAATCGCTCGCACCACGAAGGAATCGCCAGGTTTGATCATGGCTAAGATGAATTCCCTCGCTGATACGGATATCATTTCTGCCCTGTATCGAGCTTCCCAGGCAGGGGTCCGAATCTTGTTGAACGTTCGAGGGATTTGCATGCTGGTACCGGGAGTGGAGGGGTTAAGTGAGAACATCACGGTGGTGAGTATCGTAGATCGGTTTCTGGAACATAGTCGGATCTACTACTTCCAGAACGGCGGATCAGAAGAGGTATACTGCGCGTCGGCCGATTGGATGAACCGTAACCTGGAGCGGCGAATCGAACTGATGTTTCCTATCGATCAGAAAGAACTCTGCAAGCGTTTGATCCAGCTCTTGAAACTCTATTTCAAAGACAATCAGAAGGCCAGCGTCCTTCTCCCCACGGGAAAGTATGTACGAAAGAAACCTGAAAAAGGGGAACCCTTCATTCGAGTGCAGCACGTCCTTTACCAGGAGCTAGTTGCTCTCTCTAGAAACTCGGAAAAGGTAGAGAGGAAAGAGTTCCTGGTTCGAAGGAAGTACCCGGAAGAGATGGCCCGGTAGGGTTAGTTGGATTGAAGATATGTCCCTGGGGCGTGAGGGAACGTCAATTTGATAAGGCAGGCCGGTATCGAAGGGCATACCCATACTCTAGAACCGTTGCTTTGGGTACTGCTTTCAGAAGTGTCAAGAACACTTCCGTTTCCCCCTGAACCGTTACTGTGATGGGACTCTTTTTCCCGGGTACCAGATTCACTAGCCGAAAATCCACTGTCACTTCTTGGGCATTTCGCATGCCATTGACCAAATAGACTACATAGGTGGAATCTACCTGTTCGAACCGAAGATCGATCTTCCCGTTAGCAGGAACCTTCCGTTGGTGGGAAGCGAAGTCTTCCTCTTTCAATGCGTTCCCAAATACCACAGGGAAGGGAGGGTTCCCTGGATGGAATGCGTAGTAGTACTCCCCTTCCATAGGAGAAATGGGTAAGCCATCATAGTTGAGGAATTGGATGGGGATGGAAACCATCTTGCCCTCCACTGTAGGGATTCGTACATCGAAGTGGAGGTGGGGACCAGAACTTACCCCTGTGTTTCCACTGTAACCAATGGGGTCCCCAGCTTTTACCCGATCTCCTGGTTTTACCAGAGAACCGTTCTGTTTCAGATGGACATAGTTGCCAAAGGTTCCATCCTCATGATGGATGAGGATATAGTTCGCATCCTGAGCATATGCGGTGGAAGGACCGCCCCGGTTGGAATCTATCTTGACCTCCACGATAATTCCATCCCGGGCAGCTGTAACTACGCTTCCCATATCTAAATCAAAGTCATACGCGTATTGGTTTTCTCCATAGTGGGTGAAGGCGCCATTGGGTCCCTGACTCAGACGATACTTCTTTCCATGGGGGAAGGGAAAGAGGTAAAGGAAGTTGGGGTCCGGTCGGACCGATGTGGGATCCCCTTTGGCATAGGAGACAGTCATCCGGAAGCTCTTACGCCCGGAATTGGGAAGGGATTCAAGTTTGAACAGGGGCACCTTTTCTGAACGGGGGAGCAGGAGGGTACGAAAGGGAAGGGAAACGGAACTTTTCAGGTTATATAGGGTAGGGAAATCAATGGAGATCCATACGGGAATGGGGTAATCGTTGTCCCCATAAAAGGTGTAAGCCCCTTCCTGTTCTTGCTCCTGATACACTCGAACTAGGTCTTTCTTTTGGGTGGCGCTTTTGGTTTGTGCGTGGGTGACATCAGGGATCGTGACCGTGAGCAAGATCATGAGAAGAAGAGAAAATACCGTTTTCACAAGATACTCCTCATAAAGGATACAAAGTTTTTTTATTTTCGGATAGGATACAGGCATGGCACACTGTATAGTTCCCTCTGCGGAGGAAATACTGGATAAAGAGTTCCCTGTGTTGGACAAGGGGTTCGTTCGTTTGGTAGATTACTTAGGAAGTGATGAACGAATTGTACAAGCAGCCCGGGTTTCCTATGGAAAGGGGACCAAGACTTTCCGGGAAGATCGAGGGCTGATCTTTTACCTATTACGGAACGAACATACCTCACCCTTTGAACAGGTGGTTCTCACTTTTCACATCAAGCTTCCCATCTTCGTGGCCCGTCAGTGGATCCGCCATCGCACAGCCCGAGTGAACGAGATCTCGGGCCGCTACAGTGTGTTGAAGGACGAGTTCTATCTTCCTGCCCTTGAAGACCTTGCTGCCCAGAGCAAAGACAACAAGCAGGGTCGAGCCCCTGAACCATTTCCAATGGAAGTTGGCGAGGACATCCTTCAACGTGTGAGGGCCCTTCAAGGAGAAGCGTACAAGGTGTACGAAGAACTGTTGGGAACTGGTCTTGCCCGGGAGGTAGCTCGAATCGTCCTTCCCTTATGCGCATACACCGAATGGTACTGGCAGATGGATCTTCACAACTTGATGCACTTTTTGAAACTTCGGATGGACCCTCATGCGCAGAAGGAGATTCGGCTCTATGCCCAGGTGATCTTCGAAATTACTAAGCGGGTATGTCCGATCGCGATGGAGGCTTTCGAGGAATACGTGTTGAAGGGTGTGACGTTTTCTGGAAAGGAAATGCAAGCGTTGCATGCCCTGATGCAAGGCTTTGAATCACAGGGAAAGATTTCAGAAGAGGAGTGGAGAAAAATTGCTGCTGTCAGTGGTTTGGAAGAGAAAGAGTTAGAGAGGTTTAAGGGGAAGGTGTTGGAGTAAGCCCTATCTTGTAGGGAACCCGTTAGGACAACCCTGATTTGGAGGATAGGGGATTCGAACCCCTGACCTATAGATTGCGAACCTATCGCTCTACCAACTGAGCTAATCCCCCAGCCAAACTAATTTTACCGGAAGACCGGGCACCTGTTCAAGGGTCACCGTAATCGTTCCTTTCCCAGATGCCCCTTGGGGCCTGGCTATGCATTGGACAAGTAACATCACCTAGGGTTTACGAGGATTCGGCCTATACGCAGTCCTATTTCTCAAAGCTTTAGTTCGAGTCCTTCCCGCGCTACCTCTATTTCCAGGCGAGTTCGGCCTTTAATGGCAGTGCGATATTTTTCCACTAGGGCATCCAGCTGTTCGTCTGTTCGAAGGGGGTCATGGTGGAACAGAACAAGTTTTTTTACCCCCGCCTTGTGGGCAGAGTTGATGGCGTGTTCGTAGGTGCTGTGCCCCCATCCGATCTTCGAGGCTTTATACTCTTCCAGGGTGTACTGGGTATCGTGCACGAGGATATCTGCCCCTTGGATGAACCGCAGGAACTTTTGGGTTTCTTCCTTTGCCGCTAGTTCTCCTTCTTCGGCAGCTACCGGATCGTAATCTGGATGAGAAGGATCAGTGGGGAAAACATTCCGGAATGGTTCGGTATCGTAGGCAGTACAAAGTACTTTTCCCTTGTACTCGAACCGGTATCCCAAGCAAAGGATGGGATGGTTCAAATACTTGGTAGTGACGAACACCTCGTCCCCTAATAAGAAGGAGGTTTCTCGTAGCTGATGGTACCGGATGGTAGCCGCTAGTTCCTCCTGACGGACAGGGAAGTAGCGGTACCGCAATTGGTCTCCGATAATCTTGTCCAGTGTGTCTTCTTCGTAGGTTACAGGGCCGTATACGTTTATGAGGGAACTTTTAATGTAGATGGGTGTGAAGAAGGGGAACCCCATGATATGGTCCCAGTGAGTATGGGAGATCAGGATGTCCGTCTGGATGGGGCCCTTAGGGAAGTCTTTTTTCATCAGAGAGTCCCCGAGGGGGCGTATCCCTGACCCTGCATCGATGATTACCAATTGATCCCGTTCCCCAAAGCGAAGTTCCAAACAGGTAGTATTTCCCCCATATTTCACAGTGGTGGGACCTGGACATGGGATGGAGCCTCGGACTCCCCAGAATCGAAGGAGCATTCCCTTTGGCATTCCTACTTCCTTTTCCTAACCTTCCTCGGTAGCGATTTTCAGAAAAATCTGAGCCTTTTCGATCTCTCGAACCACGTCTTCAGAAATATCTTCGAACAGTTCCCAATGGATCCCTAAGTGCTTTAAGACCTCTTCGGGTGTGGGATCAGGGTACCGGTTGCCCGAAAACCCGATTTCATTCACATTGGCATAGTAATTGGAAACCCCTACCGTATACACAATGTCCTTATAGGGGCCGATGTATTCCAGGAGGGAATGATGGTACCGTATGGTTTCCAGGATCCCTCCCCCTAACTTCCACTGCTCCCCGATCAGGAGGCCGATCTCTCTGTGATCGTAGCCGATGATAGCTTTCTCGGCCACATGGAGGGAACAATGTTCGCGGTCGGATTTAGCCAGAGTTTGAATGTACAGATCGGTCAAGGTGTTGTTCAGGGGAATTTTCCCCATATCGTGGAGTAGCCCTGCAATGAAGTACTCTTCCAGTTCCTTTGGATCGATCCGTCTTGCCTTGGCAATCAGTTTGGAAGTCACCCCCACACAGAGGGAATGCCTCCAGAACCCTTGCATGTTAAGAGCCTGATTGTCTGCTTTAGGACTGAGGGATTGCATGACCGCAGTACTCAACGCAAGGTTCTTCACTGTGTTGATCCCTAGCATGATGATTGCTCGGGCTAAGGATGTCACCTGATTGGAAAGGCCGTAGTATGCGGAATTGATCAGTTTCAGCACTCGTCCCATTAATACAGGATCCACGCTGATGACCCTGTTCAGGTCAATGGGAGAAGTGTTGGGGTTGTTGCAGATCTCGAGAATCTTGGTAACTGTAACAGGAAGGGCAGGGATCTTTTCGATGTAGCGTTTTACATGCAGCAGGTTCTTTTCTTCGTTCGTCATCCCTGAGGCTCCTTGTTTTGATTGTTCGGGATTTTTTCCAGTACTCTGTAGATCTTTTCTTGCAGAACCCTTGCAGCATCAGGGTTAGGATAGAATTGAGCCATTTCGGTAAGAAAGCTTAAAGTCTGCTTCACCTTGGACTTCGGTAGAGGACCGATCAGTTTGAGAGGTTTTTGTTCCAAAGGCGCTTTGTCTTTTAGAAATCCTCTGTACCCAGCCAATCGGTTCTTTAAGAATTCGATTTTCAGGAGGTACTCGCTTTGGAGGAACTCTCTTTGTTTTTCAGCGGGTAAGGCCCGGGAGAGGGAAAGCAAATAATCTAAAAGACTGATTTCCGCTTTTGCCATGGGTGAAATTGGTTCGGGTGGCGTCTGGGGTTGGGATTTTGAGAACGGTTCGAGTCCTCGTGCCAGCTCAGGTTCCGTCATCTTGGGTTGTTCTGGAAGAATTGGGGTTGGTTCTTCATCAGGTACTGGTTCCAAGGTCTCCTCTGGTTCGACAGCTTCCATTGGGGTCGTATCTGGCGTGAACTCAGATTCCCCTTCAACGGGGCCGGGGCCTTCTTCGAGATTTACCTCAGGGAGAGATTCGCCTTCCTCGGGTATAGCTTCCTCTTCAGTAACGGGAGCAGGGGCGAGCGATTCCGATGGCTCTGCTTCTTGCAGGCTTTCCCTTTGTTCTGGCTGTTCTTCTTCCCAAAATTCCTCAGGCTCACCTGATTCTTGAATGGCCTGCTCTGGCTCTTCCGGTAATTCCTCGAATGCAGGTTCGGGTAGGGGGGGCCCCTGTGGAGACTCCTCCTTCTCTTCTGGGCGTTCGGGTATAGGGCCTTCTTTAGGAGCTTCCTCTCCAGACGACTCTGCATCTGTTTCTTCTGGGATCTTCTCTGGCGCTTGGGCATTTTCTGGAGATAGGGGCTCCTCCGAGAGAGGTGTGCCCGCCGGAGGAGGTGTTTGGATTGGTGCTGGAGAGGGCCCTGCACCTCCTGGAGGCGGGGTTTGGAACGAGGGGGTCTGGATAGGAGGCGAGGCGGGGGACGGCATCGGAGATCCATACGTGGGCAACGGGGAGGAAGAGGGCGCGCTGGAAAGGGGTGCCGAGCTGGAAGGAACCGCAGGCCCTGAGGTAGGAACGTTGCTTCCCCCCATGGGGGGAGTACCAGAGGGAATGCCTGAACCCCCAAATGGGGTGGAAGGTGGGTAAGAACCCGTGTTCCCTGGGTATGGTGGATAGGATCCTCCACCCCCCAAAGGCGTAGGACTGTACCCCTGTGCGGGAATCGTCTGGGGTTGAGGAGGATAGGGAGGAAACCCTCCGGGGAAGGGAGGGATTGCGGAAGATGGATAGGAGGGGGGTGTGGAACCTGGCGGAATCGGAGCTAGGCGATACGGTTCTTTTGGCGGTTCATCCGGAGTGACGGGTTTTGTTCCCTTAGTAAAGAAGGGCGGGGGACGGAGCCTAGTGAGATCCGGTGGTATTTCCCCTTCTTCTGGAAGCTCTGCGAAGGGTGGAGTGCGCTCGAAGACTTCCAATTCTTCTTCGACGGATTCTTCCTCCTGGGAAGCATCTTCCTCCGTCTCTTCTTTGGAGATCCGTTCTCCTCCAAAATCCAGGATAGGGATGGATTCTTCCTCCTGTTGAGGGGCTTCCTCGATGTAGAAAGGCCCTTCCTCTTCTTCCGTACTCTTTTTAACCAGTTCACTCAGTCTATTGAGACTCCGTTCCCACGCTTCCTGGTGATCCTGTTCGAAAGCTTTTACCGCCTGTTCGTACAGAGCTAGGCTTTCGTTGATCGCATTGAGGTCTTTTGGTGTGAATCCCTTGCTTTGAAGCGTCACCAGTTCATCCACTGTATGAATAGCTGCCTCTTTTTCACCCAGAAGCTGGTACACCTTGGCAAAGTTGGCCAGCACTTCGGGATTCTGAGGATACCGTTCGTTCAGGTTCGAAAAGTAATCCAACGCTTCCCTATACCGTTCCAGGGCAATCAGGAGTTCCCCTTTCAACAACAATCCTTCCAGATTGTTCGATTCCTTCTGGAGGTATTCTTCGACTTGGTCATACGCTTCGTTGAAGCTGCCTTTTCCTTTTAAATCTTTTGCCAGTTCCAAACGAAACTTTTGGTTTACGGGATCCACTTGGAGGGCTTTCTGGAAATATTCTTCTCCCTTCCCCCGGTCCCCCTTGAGGTAGTAAAGACGTCCCAACCCTCGCAAAGCTTCAGGATGGTCGGGAAAAGCGGTACAGACCTGTTGATACTCCGTTTCTGCTTCATCGAACCCCCCTACCGAAGCCAAGGCACGAGCGTATTGAAGCCTCAGTTCCAGCGCATCCGGATTTGCTCGAACGAGTTTTTCGAACTCTTTCAGAATACCAGTAGAAGGAGTTTTTCTTGAAAGAAGTTGACCGATACTCGCAATCGCTTTGGGGTATTTGGGGTTTACTTCCAGGGCGCTTCGAAGGTATTCGAGGGCATCGGTGTCCCTTCCTTGCTCTGCCAAAATAGAAGCAATGTTACTTTTTGCGCGATAGTTCGTCGCATCGATCGAAAGAATTTCCTTGTAGGTCTGGAGGGCTCTATCGTAGTCCCCCAACTCTTGCAAGACATGGGCAAGGTTATTCAACCCATCGATCCAGCCCGGGCGGGATCTGAGCGCTAATTCGTAGTGCTTTTTCGCTTCTCCGTACTCTTTCTTGATTTCGAAGGCAATTCCCAGGTTGTATCGAAGGGTAGGATGATTGGGATCTACCCGGAGTCCTGGACCGAAAATTTCGGTGGCTGTCTCGGATTCCCCTATACTGTCGTACAGGGTGCCGAGATTGTTGTAGGGAAGGACGAAATCCGGGTTCAATTCAATTGCCTTCTGGTATGCTTCGATGGCAGCGGAAACATTCTGGAGACTTTTATGTACGTTTCCCAAATTGTACCAGATTTCTGCGCTTTCTGGTGCGATTGTTCTGGCTTTTTCCAGTGTGGCAAGTGCCTGATCTAGATCTCCCATCTGTCGATAGATAACCCCCAGGTTGTTCAGCGCTTCTGCATTGGAAGGATCCAGGGCAAGGGCTTGCTGAAAAGTTTTTACTGCCTTGTCGAACTCTTTCTGCTTGCCATGGATCATGCCGAGAAGAATCAATGCATGGATGGATTTGGGCGATTGAGAAAGAACTTGACGGGTGATTTTTTCAGCAGTAGCGAAATCTCCGAGGGTAAACGCATTCCGGGCATCCTGCAATAACGCCTCGGGGCTACTCGCTCTTGTTCCTACGTTCATTTCGATAGATCCTTGAGGGCCTGGCGTTTACCGTTGTAGAGAGACGGTTGGACAGGGGATCCTCGCTGGAATCATAAGCCGATATCGAAAAATAGTAAAGTTTGCCATTGGTGAGCCCTGTAACCAGTAACTCCGTTTGGTCCCCTACCTTGATGGGAGAGGGGCCGAGAGAGCTGTCGTTCCCTTTGAACACACCAGGTTCCCAACCGTAGTAAACAAAGTAGCCTTTCACGGACAGGTCGCTTACCCGTGACCAGCGAAGAAGAACTTCCCCATCTCCGGGAATGGCCTGCACGAAAGCAGGGGGAGGAGGGGGCGTTTTTGGCTCATAAGATACAAGGAGTTCGGAGATCCTAGGGGATTGGGAAAAGGATCCATCCGGATACAGTTCAGCTCGAAGCTGTAGGTACCGTCCCCTTGCTTTTGTCCCTAGATCCTTTTCGGGCTCCAGAGGAATCCATTCCTGTTTCCCGACCTCGATGTAAGAATTGGCTATTCGGTAATAGTAGAATACAGCACTATTGCCCGGTAGGATTTGCCGGGGGGATAGTTTGACAAATCGGGAATCGTGGTATCCTAAGTCCAGAGGCTGAGTTTCGAACCAGCCTCCTTCAGAGGAATACCGTTTCAGCGGAATCGATTCTCGATACCGGCGAAAGATGGTGAACTCATCGATGAGTCCATTGTATCCATCCCCTAGAAGGAAGGGGATATAGGGACTCTTCTCCGTAGCAGGATAGAACACAGCCCGTTCCTCTCGACCGCTCGGTGTGGCATACACAACACTATCCGGTTCACCATCTAGCAGGTACTCTATCATTCCGGTAGTAGCATCGTAACGGAGGGTATGATGCCTCCACTCCCTCGGAACCAGCGGGGTAGTTCCTCGAAGCGAGACATCGATCCGTTTCCCTTTAGGTCCTTGAAAGAAGTTCACGAAACTCCATACTAAGGTACGACCGGAAATACGGCAGGACACTTCTTGGTATTCCTGCTGTGGGGATGGGGGTTTCCGGTATACGAAAACACCTTCCCCTTCGGACAGGGTAGTGGGGTAGAGCCAAAACTGGATGGTGAACCCCCCTTCGATGAGGCCAGAGGAAAGGAAGGTGTCTCGTTTGGGAAGAAGTTGTACCCGAGATGCAGGGAAAAAGGCTCCCGAACCATTTCCCCGTGCACGGTTTGTGTCTACTACCTGGACCGTGTTCGTCTGGACGACCCAGTTTCCTGTGCCCTCCTCGAGGGAGGGAGAATCGAATGAAAGGTATAGGTCAGTAGAAGGATCGATGGGTTGCTGCATATCTCGAAGGATGAGTTCACTTCCACCCTCTGGCAGAGTACGGACTCGCACGCCCAAAGAAGCCCCGATACTCCGAAATCCTTCTTTCCCTCCGATCCGAAGGAGGGAATCTATCGAAAAGAGGGGTAAGGAGAGGAGGAATAGAGTTGTGCTGAGCAGGGCTGTTTCTTTTTTCACGGTTCGTCGTTACATTATTATCGGTGATTATGGGAAAAGAAAAGAGCCTGAACCTTTCCCAGGAACCGGATGCAGGATCCCAAACCGATCGACTCCCTTCTAACCCAGGAGTGTACCTGATGAAGGATGGAAAGGGAACCATCCTCTATATTGGAAAGGCAAAGAACCTGAAAAAACGGGTATGTTCCTACTTTATAGGGGGGAAAGACATAAAAACAGCCACCCTCCTTCGAAAGGTCAGGACCATCGATTACATTATCACTGAAACAGAGTACGAAGCTCTTCTATTAGAGAACAATTTGATCAAGCAGCACGAACCCAAGTACAATATTAACTTGAAGGACGGGAAAACGTATCCCGTAATCCGGATCACCGCTGAAGAGTTCCCTCGGGTGTACCGTACCCGAAGGATCCTCCGGGATGGTTCAGAGTACTTTGGTCCGTATCCGGATGTAAAAGCGTTAGATCTCTACCTAGAATTGATAGAGCGGCTCTATCCCCTTCGAAAGTGCCGGGGGGCTTTGAAACGTCGGGAGTCTCCCTGTCTGTACTACCACATCGGTCGTTGTTCTGCTCCCTGTGCGGGGAAGATCAGCCGGGAGGAATACCTGAACCATGTGGAAGGAGTGAGAAAGCTCCTAGCAGGGGAAACGGCATCCCTTCTATCGGACTTAGAACAAAAGATGAGGCAAGCCGCTAGAGGGATGCGGTTCGAAGAGGCTGCCCAGTACAGGGATTTGATTCGATCCGTACAGGAGATGGAGACAATCCAGCGAGTGGTAGATTTCGACGAGGAGGCCCGGGACTATATCCACTGTGTAGGACAGGACAGGCGCTGCATCATCCTACTCTTTCGCATGCGAGGGGGAAAACTCCAGGGACGAGAGGTGTACCGGGGGCCCTTCACAGGTACTACGACGGAGGTGTTAGAGCAGTTTTTCCTTCTTTACTACACCGATGCATCTAAGATTCCAGGAAGGATCTTTCTTAAGGAAGCTTCTGAGGTATCCTCCTTAGAGGAGTATCTTCGACGCACCTTTGGTAGGGAAGTGCAGATCCGCTTGCCCGAATTGAAACGGGATGTGGCCATTCTGAACCTAGTAAAGGAGAATGCGGAACACGAATTACGAAAAGTGGTTGCTGCCGAAGGGGATATATCAGCTCTGGAGGATCTGCGCCGAATACTGAAACTAGAAAAAGTTCCTCTCCGGATCGAAGGGTTCGATGTGTCTCAGTTGCAGGGGACGTACCCGGTTGCATCCCTCGTGTCTTTCCACAAAGGGGTACCGGATAAACAGGAGTATCGAAGGTTTCATGTGAAGACCCTAGAAGGAGCCATCGACGACTATGAAGCCATGCGGGAAGTGGTAGCTCGGCGGTATACTCGAAGGTTGAACGAGGGGAAGGAGTTACCCGACCTGATTCTGGTGGATGGAGGAAAGGGGCAGGTCCAAGCTGCGCGATCTATTCTCGATGCATTGGGTCTTAAAACCGTGCCTTTAGTGGGGTTAGCCAAACGGCAGGAAGAGCTCTATATCCCTGGTTCGCCAGAACCCATCATCCTGCCCAAGGGATCGCCTGCTCTCCGAATTCTGCAAGCGGTTCGGGACGAAGCCCATCGGTTTGCTACCCAGTTCAACCTCCATTTGCGACAGAAGCAGGTAGATCTATCGTTCCTCACTTCCATTCCTGGAATTGGGGAAAATCGGGCCAGACGAATCCTCCAGCAGTTCGGTTCCCTAAAAGCCATTGCCGAGGCACCTTTAGAAGATATCGTTCGAAGAGGGAAAGTACCCTTGGATACCGCTTCACAGCTAGTAGAGGCCCTCAAGAACCGGATTAGGAATGTGGAAGGTTAGTCCCCTGAAAGGGGGCTCTTCCCTTTCTTCTGGATCAAGCCATATAGGAATAGTTCCAAAAGAATCATATGAAAGTCCGTTCGATATGCCCGGAGATACTCGTCAAAATCGGCGCAGAGAGCCACCATTTGTTCCGCTTGATCTAGAGAATAGGTTTTTTCTCCCATGGCGTAGGCCCTCTGAGTCCGTTTCCCCAGGATGCGGAGTTTCCCGTACGCTTCCTGGGGGCTATAGTTCTCTTTTCGCAGGTGAAGGTAATCCCGAAGGGTGCGAAGCTGATAGGTCAGGCTGATCAGAATACCGACTGCTTGAATTTCTCCCTCAAGAAGAAGTTTGTGCAGAATTTCGAAGGAAGCCTCCAAACGTCCTTCTAGGACCCGTTCAAACAGCGTAAAAACAGTTTCCTGCTTGGAATGGTAAAGGAACTGTTCGATATCCTCCGCAAGGATTCTTCCTTTTTCCCGGAAAAAGTCCGCTAATTGTTCGGATACCTGGCGTAAATCCCGGGTGTTGTTTTCTACCAGCTCAAGGAGGATATCTACTCCTTCCGGTGATATGGAAATCCCTTCTTTCTGGAAGAAGTTCTGGATCCACTCTTTTTTCTGGTTCTCGAACAATTCCCAGAAGATTTTTTTCTGGTTTTCGGGAAGAGCATCCTGAAGCCTTTTTTCTACCGAAGGCCGATCACTCAGCAGGAGGAGTACGCTATCCGGCGCAGGAGCTCGGATGTATTGTAGAAGGGGTTCCAGCTCATCCTTCCGTTTAAGACTGTCTACCCCTTCGAAGAACACTACCCTGCTTCTGGTAAAGAGGGAACCATTCCGGAGGATGGAGAGGGCATCGTGAATGCTACGTTCGAAGGAGTAGAGTTTGTGGATTTCGGGTTCGTCTTTTGTTTGAGTACGTATGGTTTTCAATAGGGATTGGATGAAGGCGTCTTTTTCTCCTCGTTCAGGGCCAAGAAGGAGGAGGACAGGGGGAATTTTACTCATAGGAGCGGATCAGATGAACCAGCCTGCCCAGGATGCGGAGGCTCTGTGTGTAAATAGGTGGGTAGGTAGGATTTTCCGATTGGAGTTTGATCCGATTCTTTTCTTTATATAGCCGTTTCAATGTAACCGCATCCTCTACCATGGCTACCACGATTTCTCCATTTTCAGCGTCCGATTGTTGTCTTACGATGGCTAGATCTCCATTGAAAATACCAGCCCCGATCATACTGTCTCCCTGAACCCGCAATGCAAAATGGTTCCCCTTTCCAATGAGTTCCGCAGGAACGGCAATGTACCGTTCCCAGTTTTCCTCTGAGAAGAGGGGTTTTCCCGCTGCTACGGAACCCAATAAGGGAACCCGGACGATCTGTTCTGTGCGGTAGGGCTCCTGATTCACCAGTACTAGGGAGCGGTAATGGTTAGAATCGATCTTCACATACTTCTTACGTTCTAGGGCCTTAATGTGATCGTACGCTCCTCGCACGGAAATAGAGAACCGTTCGGATATTTCCCGCATGGAAGGGGGATAATGGTGCTGTTCTATGTAGGATTTCAAGAATTCGAGAATTTGTTTTTGCCGAACCGTCAGTGTCTTCATCGTTCGATGCGAATTCCGTACCGTTTAAGCTTGCTATGCAGGTTGCTGGGATAGATACCGATCAATTCTGCTGTTTTAGATATGTTATAGTTGCATTCTTCCAGTTTTTTTTCCAGGTATAATTTTTCGAACAGTTCCTTTGCCTCATTCAGGGGTAACTGGGCAAACTTACCCAGTATGGGATCGGATTGTTTCAGATCCATGGATCCTAGATAATACTTTACCGTTTCCAAAGAAATACAATCCTCATCACTCATGATATTAATACGCTCGATGAAATTTTTCAATTCGCGAACATTCCCCGGCCAGGCATAGGTTTTCAAGAACTCCATAGCTTCTTTAGAGAAAGTTCTTGGGGTCGGGGCTTGCTCGGGTTTGAACTTTCCCATGAAATACTCTACGAGTAGAGGAAGATCTTCTATTCGCTCCGAAAGGGATGGCATGTGGATGGGGATCACGTTCAGTCGAAAGTATAGATCTTCTCGGAACTTTCCAGAGCGAATCAGTTCCTGGATATTCTTGTTGGTGGCAGCGATCAATCGAACATCTACCGTGATGGGTTCTTCCCCCCCTACTCGTTCGAACCGCAATTCCTGGATGACCCGTAACACCTTTGCCTGGGCACTGAGGGACATGTCAGCTACCTCATCGAGGAATAGAGTCCCTGTATGGGCAAGTTCGAACTTGCCCTTCCGTTTTGAAACCGCTCCGGTGAACGCCCCTTTCTCATGACCAAACAGTTCGCTCTCAATGAGAGACTCTGGGATTGCCGCGCAGTTCACTTCTACGAAGGGCCCTCGAGCCCGGCTACTTCTACGATGGATCTCCTTTGCCACGAGTTCCTTCCCTGTACCATTGGCACCTGTGATCAGGATCCGAGCATCGGAGGCAGCACTTTGCTGGATCAGTTCTTTCACTTTTTGCATCGGTGGGCTAAGGCCAATGATTTCGTCGTTGGAAAGGACCGCTTGTTTGAGTTGGAGGTTTTCCTTTTTAAGTTTCTCTAACTCCAGAGCGTTCCGGGTAAGCGTGAGGACCCGATCCAGACTGAGGGGTTTTTCCAGAAAATCGAAGGCTCCCAACTTGACCGCTTTCACAGCTAGATCGATATTTGCATGCCCGGATATCATGATCACTTCGGTGAAGGGATAGGTTTCTTTGATCTTTTTCAACACATCGATCCCCCCCATGTTGGGCATCCACACGTCGAGGATCACTAGATCCACAGCCTCTTTTTCCAACAGGGCCAATCCCGCATACCCGTTGTCGGCAGTGAGTACGTGGTATTTTTCATCTTCTAAAATGTCCTTTAGAACCGAACGAACCCCTGGTTCGTCGTCTATAATGAGGATCGTGTTCATTCCCCTGACTCCAACTGTAAATCGATGAAGAAAGTGGTCCCCTTCCCGGGTTCTGACTCGAACCAGATCTGCCCTTTATGGTCAAAAATAATACGCTCCACGATGGACAATCCTAATCCTGTACCCTGAGCTTTAGTGGTAAAGTATGGGTTGAACACAAGGTTCTTATGCTCTTCCGGAATCCCTACTCCTGTATCTGACACCAGGATTCTACAGTAGCGAGTATTCCCTTTTTTCACAAGATCTGCCCGGATACGGATCTCCCCACCTTCGGGCATGGCTTCGATGGAGTTGGTAAGCAGGTTGGTGAACATCTGACGGATCTGCTCCGCATCAGCCATCAGGATGAAGGAATCGGGAATAGGATCCACAGTAATTCGAATGCGCGGAATATATTTGTACCCCTGAATCGCTTCCTCTAGGATTTGTTTCAAAGGGATGGGACGAAGCACGGGGGTTGGTAGACGAGAAAAGTCCTTAAACTCTCGAAGGAGTTTGTCCAGACTGTTCGTTTCCTTCAAAATGGTTTCTACCGAAGTTTGGAGAACTCGTTCGAACTGTTCCCGATCCTCCTGATATTTTTTCAATAATCGTTCGGCAGAGAGCTTTATAGGGGTCAACGGATTTTTAATTTCATGAGCCAATTGTTGGGCGATCTCCTGCCAGGCTGCGACCTTCTCCGTTTGAACAAGGTTCTGGCGACTCTTCTCTAGTTCCGTCACCATGCGGTTGAAGGAATCTGCCAGATGGAATAAATCATCCTGGGAACGGGAAAGGATCCGATAGGAGAAATCTCCTTCCGCTACCCTTCGTGTCGCTTCCTCGATGTTTACGATGGGGCGGATGATTTCATCGCTGAGAAGGAAGCTGACTAGGATGGACAACAGGAGGAGAGGCAAGGCAAAGAAGGCATAGATGATAATTACCGTTGCATTGAATCGGGTACGATGCTGTTCCAACTGGGTGAAGGTGTTCAGGGTAGTGGTGATTCGCTCTGCATTCCGGTCAAAGGATTCGGGAAGGGAAAAACTCAAAATAACGATGGGACGGTTGGGATCAGGGTTAATTACCTGTTTAAACCGCAGAATCGTAATTCCCCCACTCTTCGTTTCTCGTGGGAGCAAACCCTCAGGGGCAGAGACAGCCACAGATCCCTCCATGGCAAAAGTCGTATTTCCCGCAAAAAAGAGAGGAAGCCCTTTTGCAGAGAATACCTGATAGGCGGAAAGATCCGGATACAGCTGCCGAAGGTTGTTCCAGGCCTGAGGCGTACCACGATCTGAACGTTCCAGAATTTGTTGAGCGTACCGATTTCGGCCGATGCTGCGGAGATGTTCGATTTTTTCGTCGTAATAGGTGATGGCAATGGACAAGCCTCCTTCCAACGCTTCCCGTAGGGAAGGATGAAAGATGGTGTTCACTGCGGAGTTGAGGAAAGAGACGGAAAGAAACCCCTGGGGTATGGAAGAGACTGCGGAGATCAGGATGAAGAATCCTACGAGTCGGACTTTGAACCGTACTCCAGGTTTCCTGGAATACCGATCTCGGAACAACCGCAGGATGTTCAACCCTACCATCCCTAAAAGAAACAGGAGAAAAAAGACGGCTAATAGAAGGAGGATCCATCCTTGGGTAGTATACCCTTGAGATATATCTGGAATGAGTCGGGTGGAGAATAGAAGCACTAGGATGATCAAAGCTAGATACATGAAAAGAAGTCCTAGAAAGGTTGCCTGGAACGTGTCTTTTCTCATGGGCTAACATCCATCCGTACCCAACGGCTGACCATGGTTTCCAGTTGACCTACGGAGTTTAAAATCTGCAGGGGAGGATTGAATAGTTTGGGTTTCAAGATTGCCTGGCAGGAAGTGTATACTCGATTCCCTTTTGGTGTAGGTATCGGGAATAGGGGCGAATGGGTATAGACATACTGGAAATCCTCCCATGAGGAGAAATGAGTTTGTTCACCGGTTGACGAAATGATCTGGTATTCTCTTCCCACAGGATCCCATCGAGCTGTGTATGTATGCTGTGCTTCGTAAAGGAGAGAATTGCCGAAGATAAGAGTTTTTCTCTCCTCGTACACCCGAAGAATGAAAGTGATTTCAGCTTTGTATCCATCCTTAAGAGCTTCCTGTAACCGGGCTACCTCTTCCGGTGTTAGGGTTGCATGGAACTGAACTGTGTTCGGTTTTTGGGTAGGACGGTAGGTGGACTCTAAGGAAAAGAGGGGTGTTGATAATAGAAACACACTTAAAAATGAGCAGAGGAGAGCCCTTAAAAGGTTACTCTTCTTCGAAACGGCGTTCAAATAGCTCAGCCAGAGCATTGACCGCCTCCTGTTCGTCTGGCCCTTCTGCTCGTATTTTGAGGTTCGTGTTGTATCCAGCGCCTAAGGTAATGATTCCCATGATGGATTTCGCATTGATTTCTTCATTATCCTTGATCATATGAATTTTTGAGGCGAACTTGTTTGCTGTTTGAACGATCAGAGCAGCTGGCCGCGCATGTATCCCTGCACGATTCTTGATGGTGACTTCCTTTTCCGTCATTGTGCTCCCCAATGGATCAATAGTTGTCTGTGTTTTGAAAATATACTGCTCGAGCATTCTCACTTTCCAGCCATTTCAACACATTCCGATTGAATTCTTTTGCGGAAAAGTAACCCATTTTTTTCAACCGTTCATTCATAGCAGCGGTTTCGATTAAAATAGGGATGTTCCTCCCCGGTTTTACGGGAAGTTTTAAGTAAGGAACCTGTACTCCCAAAATTTCAGTCGTAGTATCTTTCTCTCCGATGCGGTCATAGTTCTTAGTCGAATCCCAAGGTTCCAGTTCCACGACCAACTGTATCTGTTTCCTGTCCCGAATGGCCCCTACCCCAAACAGGTGCGTTATATTGATGATCCCTATCCCTCTGATTTCCATGTGATGCCCGATGATTTTGTTGGCTCCAGCTCCCATGAGAATGTTTCCAGCGACATTTTTAATCTCTACCGCATCGTCGGCCACAAGTCGATGACCTCGTTCGATCAATTCTAACGCTGCTTCGCTCTTCCCCACGCCACTCTCCCCAGTGATCAGTACTCCAATCCCGAACACCTCGATTAGCACCCCATGAACGGTTTGTTTGGGAGCAAACACTTCACTTAAGGCTCGAATGAGGCGAGCGGTAAAATCGGTGGAAGGAAGGTCGGTTTGCAGGACAGGGCAATGGGCTTTTTCCGCCAGTTCTTTGAAGATTTCGGGGGGGTGGAGGCTGTTTGTAAAGATGGCACAAGGAATGTCATACTTGAAGAATTGGGCCAGGTTTTCGATCCTATTTTCCTTCACCATCATGTCCAGGTAGGCACTTTCCCCTCTCCCGAACACCTGGATTCGTTTGAAGGCAAAGTTGTCATAGAATCCGCTCAAGGTCAGGCCCGGGCGATTCACATCAGGCATCTCGATCGGTCTACCCAAACCTGACCTACCTGCAATACAACGGAGCCCAAGGGCTTCGTGTTCTTTCAAATTGAGAGAAAGTAGGTCTAGAACAGTGAACTGTTTCATGGGATTCAGTGTTGTTTGATCTTCCCCTTTTCTTTAGAGACTTTTGCATCGATCTTGTCGATCAGTTTTTCGATTCCATCCCGGAGGTTGAAATCGTTCACTTTTATATGGTGCGAGGTTCCCCAGCGAAAGTTCAAGTGGGCTTCAATGGCATAGTCCTTCTCTTTGGTGATGGTAAACAGTAAGTCTACGATCATATCTTGGGCGAACTCGATCTTTTGGACTTTTTTTTCGATCAGTTCGCGATAGTCTTGCGGGAGATCGAAATGGACTGCCTTGATTTCAAGATTCATACTTTACCTCCATACATGTTATCTGTCGTAGGAGGAACTAATCGCTAGTTCCTTCCTGTACTTGGTAACGGTCCTACGGGCAAGCTGGATCCCTCGCTTGGAAAGCAACTCTGCAATTTTTTGATCCGATAGATTTTTCCCTCCTTCCTGTTCGATGATTTCTTTAATCATTTGTTTTACCGCCTCCTTCGAGTACTGAGACCCCGAAGATCCCGCACCCGAAATGGAGTTGGAAAAGAAATACTTCAATTCAAAGATACCCCATTCCGTTTGAATATACTTGGAAGTAGTGATCCTTGATACTGTAGCTTCGTGAACGCCGATCTCCTGAGCAATATCCTTCAGGGTGAGAGGCCTCAAGTACTTTGGACCTTTTAGGAAAAAGTCCCGCTGGAACTCGACGATGGCTTTGGCGACCTTCAGCAACGTTTGGTTCCTCTGATGGATGCTTTGAATGAACCAGCGGGCTTCCTTCACTCGATTGTTCACGAATTGCTTCACTTCTTTCAGTTTCTGGGCTTCTGGATGGTTCTGGATATTAATAAAGAAGGGGTTCAGACCAAGTACGGGAATCTCTTCGTCGTTCAGGATGATAACGAATTGTCCTTCTTTTAACGTGACCATCAGGTCAGGGATTACATACCGAGGGGGTTCTGCAGAGTACTCCCTGCCGGGAAATGGGGTCAGGGTTTTTATGAAGGTTAGGCAGTCCTGGACTTCTTTTTCCGTGATTTTCAATTTTTTTGCGATTTCCTTGATCTTCCCCCGTTCTAAAAGTTCTAAGTACTCCTGCAGAATCAGAACAGTGTAAGGAGGGGCTTCGGGGTTTTGCATGGCTTGCACGATGAGGGATTCCTTGTAGTCCTTCACACAGACCCCAATGGGATCGAATCGCTGGACCAGTTTTATGCCTTCTTCCAATAGGTGTAGTTTGTCCGGAGGAACGATGGTCTTGGGATCTTCCCGGTGGAACCCGTTCTCGTCTAGATTCCGAATAAGGAGTTCGCAAACAGTACGAAGATCTTCGGAGATGGGTTGAAGACTCAACTGCCACAGGAGGTGATCCTGGAGGGATTCCGGCCGGGCCAATGCCCCTTCCATGAACTTTCGTTTTGCGTCTCCAGCTTCGTCGTCGTACCCTCGGGGGAATCCGGAATCTGATGAATCTTCGAAATACTCTTCTACTTCTTTTTGTCTGGGAGGTGTCTCGTCGTAGGAAACCGTCTTGGTATCCTCAATTACTTCTAAGGCGGGATTCTTTTCTAGTTCCTCGTCAATCCGAGCCTTCAAGTCCTGAAGGGGAAGGGCCATGAGCTGAATACTCTGTAAGAGTTGTGGGCTCATGTGGAGTTTCTGTTCTTGAACCAGAACGGGTTTCTGGTACTGCTGCACGCGTATTCCCCCTCGCGAACCTATGATCGACCTAGAACCTACCTAAGATTAATATTGGAGAACCATTTTCCATTTGTCAATTAAAACCTTCCCGTTTCTCCAACCCTAGACAGTAAAGCTCGAAGGATTCGGTTCGACATGCCTTTGGTTTGAACGATCGAGTTTTCTGAAACATTCGGTCTAGGTGTTGTAGAATTTGACGGGTATCTGAACCCTGAAACACTTTTACGATGCAGGATCCACCCACTCTTAGAAGAGGTGGGACCAATCCCAACACGGCTTCCACCAAAGCTTGGGATCGAGCCGTATCCACAGTACGGATTCCGGTAGTAGAGGGCGCGGCGTCGCTCAGAATGACATCGAAGGGAGCCTCGGGAATGAGGGTTTCCCTAAGGACTGGATCGGTAATATCTCCCTGAATATAGGTTAGGTTTTCCTGTTGGGATAGGGCTAGAGGTGTGAGATCCACCGCAACGACCCGGGGAGCAGGGTGCAGGGTTCGAAGCAAATAGAGAGTCCAGCTTCCTGGAGCAGCACCCACATCGAGGATTTTTTTTGCTCCGCGGAGGATGTGAAATCGTTCTTCCAATTCCTGTAATTTATACACGGAACGGGCAGGATACCCTTCCCGTTTTGCCCGTTGGGCCCAGTAATCGTTCAGGACACGCACCTTCCCACTGTACCATGGTTGACTTGAAGAGTGAAAGCCCGTACTTTCTACAGTATGGAAGTCCATTCCCTCCTGAGACGTCCCTTCCGGTATCGGTACACCAACGTGGCGTTGATGCTGATCCTGGTGAATGTGGCATGTTATTTTTTTAGAACCCTTGCACCCCGTGAAGCTCTGTACTACTTCTCCATGATTCCAGTTCGAGTAGCTCGGGATGGGGCGTTTTGGCAAGTATTCACCTACATGTTCTTCCATGCGGATCTTTCCCACTTGTTTTTCAATATGTTAGGGTTATTCTTTTTCGGATTCCAGGTGGAACAGAGAATGGGAAGCACCGAGTTTCTTCTGTTCTATCTCCTTTCGGGACTTGTGGCAGGGATTTTTTCTTTCTTCGTGTTCTATCTGTCCGGTGCGAAAGGGATCATCCTTTTGGGGGCTTCAGGGGCTATCTATGCAGTGCTTCTAGCTTTTGCCGTATTCTTTCCCCACGCGATGATCTATGTGATGGGGATTATCCCAGTACGTGCACCTATCCTGGTAATGATCTATGCGGGCATTGAGATTTTCTCTCAAGTATTCAATGTACGTGGAGGGGTAGCTCATCTAACCCATTTGGCGGGTTTAGGTGCTGCCTGGGTGTACTTTGTGGTAAGACTTCGAATCAATCCCTTGTCGGTCTTCTTCGATCGTAGGTACTGAATCCTTAACTCTTGCCGATACATAGGGTATGGAGAATCGTTTTTTTGTTCTACCCCGATCTCCTTGGGTCCGATGGATTGCACCCTTCTTTGTACTCTTTCTGTTCAATTTCTATCCCCTTGTGGGTCAGACGATCCTGAACGAAGAATTCTGGTACGAGTATCAGCCTGAAATTTGGGTGTGGGATGCAGAAAAAGTGAAAAATCCGATCCCGGATCTCAAGACTTTTACCCAGGAAGAATTGTTCCAGCGAATCCTAGAAGAAGCCCGGTATGTAATTTCGGGAATGGTGTACGGCTTCACCTTTTCCTATACCCCCTATGACAAAGCTAGAAAAGTAGAAGAAGAGTTCCTCCTTGAACCCTACCACTGGATCCTGCGAGGGGATCCCAACCTTTCGGTAGTGAGTGTTCGGACAGAAGGCTCCCGGGTATACGTGCGGGTGAGGTATGCTCTCCGAGACTTCCAAGAGGCGTGGTATCAAGGTATTAGATCCAACGTATTACCCGCAGCCTCTGGAATGGGAGAGGCCCCCTTTTATAAGGGGCAAGAGGGAAGGATGAAAGCGATTCAGGAGGGTATCAAGAACGCCATTCGAGAGTATGCCCGCACCATCATGCACAATAAACCTCATACCCTAAGAGGGATATTCGTGCTGGATGCTGCACCTAGAATGATGATGGATAGTGGCCTGTATAAAGCCGTAGTAAACCGGGCTATCCTTCGTTTAGAAGAAATAAAACGGTACCAGGTACACTGAGTAGATTCGCATCTGCTTGTTCCTGCGCAGGTGCACTTTTCCTCTATCAAAGCACCCCGCCAAAGTTGAGTAGAAGCATGAGCCCACCCCCGATCAAGATCCCGCTCAGGATTTCTCCGAGGGAATGGCCGATCCGTTCGTTTAGGTTTTCATGTTCTTCTGGATAATAGCGGGAAGTGATGCGGTTTAGCAGTTTTGCGTGTCTTTCCACAGCTCCCCGAAGACGGAAGGCGTCGTAGATCACGATGGCGGAAAAGACGAAGGAAACAGCAAATAGGTCGGAATCGAACCCTGAACGTAGTCCAATCCCTACAGTGAGGGATGTGACAAATGCCGCATGGGCGCTGGGAATCCCCCCTGCCGAGAAGAAGTACCACCCATTGAACGTTCCCTCACGGATCGAGTAATACACGACTTTAAACGATTGACAAGCTATCTGAATACCGGCAGAAGCGAGGAGAAGGGGGGAAATAGAGAGATTCATGGGTTGTGTTGTACAGGAGAAGCCTGCAAAGTGCAAGAGTCTTGCGATCATAAGCGTTTCTCGATGTACTATTACATCTCAGCCGACCTATAAGTCGGAATTTCTTAGGGATCCCTTGTGTAAAAACTTTCAAACAGGTACACTGACCTTGTTTCGCACCAGAGTCGGGTGATCGAACCAACACCAACAAACAGAACCCCTTTCCTTATGTGGAAGCACTATTGGGAGAATGGTATGGGAAATGATGTGATAGGAATCGTGCAGAGTCTTCACCCTCTAGAGGTACGTGTGTTACGAAGCTTTCGTCCGAGGAGTCTCCTCACTGTGGAGGTATTGCAAAAGAATCTTTCGTTCAATATTGGGCAGGCGAACCAGGTGTTTAGCTGGCTTCTCACCAAAGGACTTTTAGAAGAAACATCTCGAAAGACTCAACGGTTCTATGAATTGACGGATTTAGGTAAAGAATGGGTACAAAAAGGAACACCGGAAGAGCGTCTTTTGAATCACCTGAGAAATTCAGGACCTGCCACTTTTCCTGAGCTTTCCAGTGCCCTTTCCTTAGAGAACAAGGACGTAGGTTCGGCTTATGGGGCCCTTTCAAAGGAAGGGGTGTTGGGAATGAACGACCAGAAACAAGTGGTGTTGAAGGATCTAAGCAAGGCTACGCGTGTGAATCAGGTTAGGAAACTTCTGGATCGGGCTAGTCAGAAGGGGTTTTTGGCCGAACAGGACCTTTCCGCTGAAGACCTTGCCCTTGTACAGGGCATGAGCAAGAAGCGGGGAGCCTCGGATTCACCCTTCCGAACCGTGGAGAGAGATGAGGTAGAGTATCGACTGAAGGTTGAGGCAGTAGAAGTACAGAAAGAGCTCGAACGAAGAGGCCTTACAGGAGAAGAGGTAGGAGCCTTGACTCCAGAAATGCTTTCCAGGAAAACGTGGAAGCAGGTCACCTTCCGCAAGTACAATATTCAAACGCCTCCTACCCGAGTCCTTATGGGACGAACCAATGCGTACTGCGATTTCCTTCGATCGGTGAAAGATAAGCTCTGTTCCCTCGGATTCGAAGAGTTTGACGGGCCCTTAGTGGAAACGGAGTTCTGGAACTCTGATGCCCTGTTCATGCCACAGTTCCACTCAGCCCGGGATATCCATGACGTGTACTATGTAAAAGATCCTACCCATGCAAAGGAGATCGAACAGCCTTACCTGGATCAGGTAGCCGCAGCCCATGAAAACGGTTGGAAAACAGGAAGTCGGGGATGGAGCTATACCTTTGACAGAACCTTTACCCGCCGGTTGATCCTTCGGAGTCAGGGAACGGTTCTTTCTGCCAAGCAACTACCCAAGGCAAAAATTCCGGGTAAATACTTTGGAATCGTCCGGTGTTTTCGGTACGATCAGGTAGATGCCACTCATCTGTCCGATTTCTACCAGACCGAGGGAATCGTGATTGGGGAAAACGTGAACTTGAAGACCCACTTGGGATTCCTGCGCATGTTTGCAGAAGAGATCGCCGGTGCAACGGAGGTAAAATATGTTCCCGGCTATTTCCCCTTTACCGAGCCTTCCATAGAAGTTCACATAAAACATCCAGTCCTAGGGTGGTTCGAGTTAGGGGGCTCAGGGATCTTTCGACCCGAGGTAACGGAGCCTCTGGGAGTTCATGTACCCGTACTGGCCTGGGGGATCGGTATCGATCGGATGGCCCTGATGCACCTCGGGTTGAACGACCTACGGGAGTTGTTCTCCTACAACATCGAACATGTCCGACTGAGAAAGGGGAAGTGACCATGCCGAAGATCGAAGTGAAAAAAGAACGGTTCTACCGGTTGATTGGAAAAACCTACGATCGGGATACCCTAGAAGCGAAACTTACCTTTGCCAAAGGGGAAGTGGACGATGTGGATGAACAGACGGGAGTCTTGAAACTGGAATTGAATGATACGAACCGCCCGGATCTTTGGTCTACTGCAGGGCTCGCTCGGTTCCTTCGAATCCTGGAGACGGGTAGGATTCCCGAGTATACCTTTTTCTCGCGGCCTGACGCTTCCCAGAAGGATGCTGCTCTGAATGAGGTTGTTCGCAAAGACGGATCTTCCAAACGAAAGGCTTCCGAGAAAGAGCATGAGTCTAAAGGGATCCGTACCGTGGTGGTGGATCCTACGTTGAAGGATATTCGGCCCTATATCGCAGCCTTTGCAGTGCAAGGTCCTCCTGTG
>JAOABU010000094.1 GCA_026418195.1 Spirochaetota bacterium
TTCGTATACATTCTGCCACTCGTGGTAATCCCGTTCCGGGAAGATGGTAAAACAGTTTGGTTACTTTTCTTAGAGTTAGTATCATAGGATTTTCAATCTCCAACAAGGCCGATATTCGATGATTGACTTGCTGAATCGTGCCATGATAATCATCATGAGCAAGAACATGTCAATACTAAAATTATCATTTTTAAAAAATTATAAAAAATATTTATTCTTACAGATTGGTCGCTCTTTCTTTAGCCTTTTTTCTTTTCAGGTAAGACTCAGGTCGAAATCTCTTCATGAACTGTCGGTAAATCAAATCTATCCTCTCCACATCCCCACTTATGAAGGGACTTCCCAAGCGGTACATCCAGATATCGTTCCCCCCGATACCCAACACCCTTTCTACGTACTCGCTTTTACTCCCTATCCTTTCAGCTACGATGAGTTTGAAAATCCCTCCATCCTGATTTCAACCGATGGGATCCGTTTCTCCGAGGAGACAGAAGGGATAAACCCACTCGTTCCTCCTCCCGCCATCGATCATAACGACGATCCCGATCTAACTTACTTGAATGGAAGGTGGTACTTGGTATATTTAGAAACTCTACGCCCATACCGGCAGAATCTTGTCCTTCTATCCAGCATAGATCGTATCCACTGGGAATCATCCATCCTTATTTCGTATCAATTCACCCAGGAACCCAAGGATCCTTTGATTGTTTCACCTTCCCTCCTATGGGATCAAAGCACATGGTATCTCTTTTATGTGAACCGTTCTGTCACTCCGTATCGAATAGAGTATTCAACCAGCAAAGATATTCGGTCATGGGATCCTAAGAATGTATCAATTCCAACGATTGAAGGTATGTCTTTCACTCCCTGGCATCTGGACATCTTCAAAGGACAAGACGTTTATTTTATGCTCATCACCAGCGTATCCCATATCCCGCGCAAAGGCAGGGTGTACGATCTCCATATTGCCCGTAGTTCCGATTTGATTCACTGGACGTGTTCCCCTCATCGGGTGATTCCTCAGAAGCCTCCCTTCTGGAAAGGAATCTATCGAAGTACAGGCTTCTGCCGAGCGGATGATCTATTCGTCTATTTTTCATATGAAACGATTCTGGGTATCTGGAGAATCGGATTAGTTCGCAAGAAAATCAAGGATTTGTTCCCTGAAGAGGGAGACCACCAAGTATGCAAATAGGTTTCCTGGTAGGTGCATTTCCTATAGTATCCGAAAAGTTCATTCTTAATCAGATAACCTGTTTGTTAGATCAGGGGATCGATGTGGAAATTCTTACTTCGGATCTCCGAAGGAACACCCTTATGCATTCCATCGTGCAGCGATACCAATTACTCGATCGCACGACAGAGATAACCATTCCCTATAACTTCAAGAAACGCCTACTACAGATGCCTTTTCTACTGATCCGTGCCCTTTTCCGCCATCCAGTGCATACGCTCCAAGCGTTGTATCCTCGCTACTCTACGGCCTCGCGCAATTTGAAAAACCTCTACTACCTCGTAGGATGCACAAATAAACGCTTCGATATTCTTCACTGCCATTTCGGCCCTAACGGGCTCATCGGTGCGTATTTAAAGGACATCGGTGTTACGAACCGTCTCATCGTCACCTTCCACGGTTCTGACATTACCCGCTATCCTCTCCGTCGTGGTATCGACGTATACCGCACCATGTACCAGAAAGCGGATGCGATTACTGCGGGCACTGTATTCGTCAAAAAGAAATTGATAGAGAATGGGTGCCCAGAAGAAAAAATTCACCTACTCCCTGCTGGAATCCGAATGGAGGAACATCCCCTTGTTCCATTCGAGCATCGGGACCCGTACCTGGTTCTTTCCGTGGGGAGGTTGGTGGATATCAAAGGTTTCCACTATGCGATTGAAGGCTTTCAGAAGGTTAAAGAGCGCATTCCTCAGGCAAAGTACATGATCGTCGGAAATGGACCTGAAAAACCAGCGTTAGAAGCTCTTGCCACCTCACTGGGTTTGTCCGAACACGTGAAATTAGTAGGAGAAAAAATCGATCACGAGGTACAAAGTTTGTATAACAGAGCCTCTGTGTTCGTTCTCCCCAGCATCGTTACCCCACAGGGTGCTGAGGAAGGCCAAGGATTAGTCCTTCAAGAAGCTCAGGCAAGCGGTATCCCCGTGGTAGCCACGAACATTGGAGGGATCCCCGAGGGAATGATAGATGGAGTTACCGGATTCCTTGTGCCACAAAAAGATTCCAAAGCCATAGCAGAAAAAATCATTTACTTATTGGAACATTCGGACTCCAGGCGTCGAATGGGTGAAGCGGCAAGAGCATACGTGCAAGATCGATTCTCTATGGAGATGCTGACAAACCAATTGATTCGATTGTATTCTACCCTTCTCTAAAGGACGTTGCATCCATGTCTCAGTTGAAACGAAATGCCTTCTACAACACCGCCTACCAAATCATCCGCATCATCTTCCCCATCATTACCTATCCGTACGTGAGTCGGGTGTTGGGACCCGAAGGAATCGGGAAAGTTTCCTATGCGCAAACCTTCGCAGAATATTTTATGACCTTCTCTATGTTGGGGTTGCCTATCTACGCGATGCGGGAGGTGAGTAGGAGTCGTGTCTACCCTGGAGAACTGGAAAGAACAACGGGGGAACTGCTTTCCATCAGCGTATTATTGACGCTTATAGCCTTCCTTCTGTATGGACTTTCCCCTTTCCTATTGCCCCAGCTTACGGTTGAACCCGCCCTCCACTGGATCTTTTCTCTCACTATCCTCTTTAACTGGGCGAGCATCGATTGGTTTTTCCAAGGAATAGAAAACTACCGCTATATTACCCTGCGAAACCTGTTTGTGCGTGTCGTTTCCCTCAGCTTGATCTTTCTTCTGGTGCGGAAGCGGGAAGACTATCTCCTCTATGGATGTATTTGGGCCCTCAACGTGATCGTTTCATCCCTTTGGAACCTGGCATACAGTTATCGAATCGCCCGTCCCAAATGGTCCTTCGGATCCTGGAAGAAACACCTCTTGAACAGTTTACCTTCTGCGTTGTTCAGTTTTTCCCTCTTCATGTTCGCTACAGTAGACACGATCATGCTGGGAGTTCTTCTTTCGGACCAGAAATATTCGGTAGGAATCTACAATGTAGCGGGGAGGATTGTCCGGATTGTAATGACCATCATCGGAGGGATTAACGCAGGGCTCATCCCTCGCCTTTCCTATATCGCCGAAACAGGGGATGAAACACGGATCCATCAGATCGTACAGAAAAGTTTTCTGTTCAATTTGTATTTATCCTTGCCTGCCATCGTAGGGTTAGAAATCGTTGCCGAGGATCTGATCCGGGTGTTCGCAGGGTCCAAGTTCGCCCCTGCCATCCTTACACTCAGAATCCTGAGCTTCGAGCTCCTCTTTTTAGGGATCGAAAACGTTCTAAGCCAACTGATGTACTCCTTGAAAAAGGAAGGCATCCTTCTGAAGATCAATCTCGTAGCCCTCGTTCTTGCCATCCTTTCCAATGGAATCATGATTCCCCTCTACCGGCAGGACGGGGCTGCAATCGCTACCGTGGCAACTCGCGCGATTCAAGCTGCACTTCTGGTTTACTTCACGTTCCCCATCGTGCGAAGAATTTCCGATATTCGTAAGTTTATACCGATCCTCACGGCCACGGCCCTTTTACTTCTCTTCTCTGTCGGATTACGAACCCTGGTAAAACCCTTTCCCGTTACAACCCGTCTTGTGGGTACTGTCTTGGGAGCGATGGTCTGGTTCGGTTTCTGCTCTCAATGGCTACGAATCGAACCATTTCTGGTAGCAAAGGACTGGATTCTGAGTAAAACCTTAGGGAAACGAAAGCGAAATGCTTAACTAGCTGCCCAGCCTCCCATACAATCCCCGAGCCCGCTCTAGATGGTTCGCATCGTCGATCTCGGCCCACACTAAGTCGGGAATCAGTAGGCAGGGAATCGGGTAATCCCGAGCGGTTTCTGTTAGCCCAGTCTCGTACTCGACGTGTAGAGTCTTCTCGAAGAGGCGTTCCGCCACTTCAGACAGACGAGCGTACAGGGGCATCGAGATCTTGCTGATCCCTACGAGTTCTCCGAGAATCGGCACGGCTAACTTCGAACGATCCTTGCTCAGGGCGCGAAGGGTTTCTCCTTCAGTGCCCACCCATACTTCGTCGCCCGAATCGGTCCGCCCAGACACCAGTATCAGGTCGGGTCGGGGATCCTCTTGTAGAGCTTTCAGGGCACGGGATTCGTATACTAGATCCGACTCCAGGAGCAAAAACCCCTCGCTGTTCGTGTCTGTGAAGGACGCAGACTCGCTAGGGGAGGGGTGATTCACTTCAAGCTGCTGCAAGGCGTTCCCAGCCAGGTACAAACTGTACAAACTGCCCGAGTCGGCGTACTGATCGTTATGAACCGTCACCACCCGACCCGAGGAACGCGCAGCTAGTTCCTCGTATTTCTCCGCTATGTGCCCGGTGACAATGATCACCCGTTCAATCCCTGAGGCGTAGAGTTTTTCCAGGGACTCCTCGATGATGGGCCTAGAACCCAACTGAAGGAACCCTTTGGGAATCTCAGTTCCTAATTCTTTCAACCGGGTACCCCGTCCAGCTGCAAGAATGACCGCTGTTTTTACCACGACCGAACCTCTTGGACAAGTCTGGAAAAGCGGAACTTACCGCCTTCTTCATTCCTTTTACACCTTTTACCTCAGCGCACAACCGTTCCCATCGCTTCGATCAACCGGTCCACATCGGAATCCTTAATATCCCCCATGTTGGCGATCCGGAAGATCGAATGGTACAACCCGGCCTGCCCTGCATAGATCACGAACCCGGCCGCTTTCAACGCGTCGTGTACCTGTTCGTAGGTCCGGCCCGCAGGCAGCTGGAAAGAAGTGAGCATGGAGCAGTACGCTTCCTCCGGAAGAAACAGTTCGATCCCTAACGCCTGAAACTCTCGCCGAATCCGACTCGAAATTTCCCGATACCGTGCCCGGCGAGACTGCCAACCCCCGGCTTCTTCCAGCTCTTTTAAGGCTTCCTGTAGGAGCACACAGATATGGGTAGCCTGTGTGAAGGGAGAAAAGCCCGTCTTCTGCTCCTTGTACATTTTGAAAAGGTCGAGGTACAAGGAGGAGGCTTCGGTTGTTCCATCCTCGAGGAGATCCTTTCGAGCCAGCACAAAGCAGATTCCCGGCGCCCCATGGATACACTTGTTCGCTACAGAAGCGAGGGCGGCAACATTCCATTCGGTGAATCGTATCTCTTCTCCAGCGAAACTGGAAACCGTATCGAGGAGCAGGGGTTTTCCATAGCGTCGACAGAGGGCCCCAAGGCTCTGTAGGTCGTTCAACCGACCCGTGGTGGTTTCATTGTGAATGGCTGCCACATGGGTAATCGAGGAATCCCGTTGTAGGATCCGTTCCGCTTCAACCAAATTCATGGGTTCAGGCCACGCGCTCTTCACAAGAACATAGGGTTTCCCTTGCACCTCCAGCATGGAAGCAATCCGCTCCCCGTATACCCCATTGGCGATCACGAGGGTCTTTCCCTTACGGGGAGCAAGACTCTGAAAGATCGCTTCTACCGCGCAGGTACCGGAACCCGTGAATAGAATCGCTTCGTACTGTGCTTCCGCTTCAGGATACACCCGGCGCAGTCGAGCTTTGATGTCCAGTACCAGGTCAGCGAACTCCGGTTCCCGGTGACAGAGGTCCTCTTCCAGGAACTTTCGTCGCACCCGATCGCTCAGCGTGACAGGACCAGGATTCAAAAGGATGGTAGGCCGTACTTGGTTTACGGATCGCTTTTCCGATTTCATTTCTTACCCTCGGCTAGGAAGTATAATTGCTGAATAGTTCCCGTATCCACGAAAAACCGAACCGTTCGTCGTTTCCCCCTAGAGCCAGAGACACTCCCTTTCCTAATCCATACGACCAACGTGCTCCCGCAGAAACTTGGCAAAGCGAACCGCCACCTCGGGAGGGGTCACCGTTGGCCGGGGAAGGTTTTCCGGGGCTCCTGCTTTGATCGGGATCCGGATGAAGGTGAGAGCCATCGATTGACCCTTGGAAGCCTTCAAGGGGGCACTGATGGGTGTTATAGTCTTCGCTCTTGTAGTTAGTTGAACTAACACACCTTCCAGCTCCTCCGGATCCTGTATCTCCACTACCTGTTCGTACCCACAGGCAGCGGCCACAGCACACAAGTCCACAGCAGGAGATACGGTAGCCTGGTTTCCAGTGGATTCGTACGTCCCATTGTCGAGAACGATGTGGATCAGGTTTCGGGGTTTCTCTGTTCCAATTACCGATAAAGCCCCCATCCGCATCAGGACCGCTCCATCCCCATCCAGAACGATCACGGGTCGAGTCGGATACGCCTGTGCGATTCCCAACGCGAAGCTGGAAGCGCACCCCATGGATCCCACCATGTAGAACTGGTTCGGCCGATCATCCAGAGCATACAGTTCTCTACCCGTGTATCCGGTAGTGGCTATCACGGGGAGGGTGGTACCCGCAATCTTTTGCACCACTTTCAAGAAAGGTTCTCGATGAAAGGAAGGGTACCGCGCCTGCGAACCCATCGACGATTCTTTGGAATCAGGAGTGATCGAAATGGCTCCTGTCTTCACCGACTTCAATTTGTAAGGGGCGACCGAGTCTTTCCGCATCACGAAGGCAAAGGGAAGCCCTGTTTCCTGCATGTGCTGCACAGCCCGATCCATAGCCCCTTTCACATTCCCCTCTTCCGTGGGAAAGTATTCCCAGCGGATCCGGAGCAGATCTAGCATCTCGGTGGTGATGGAACCCATTAACTCATGCTGGGGTTCGTCATGAGGTCCACCCGGTTCCCCTCGAAGAGTCGTGATGATCAGCACAGGGATCTTGAAGATGTAGGTGAGGGAACTCAACGGATTCACCGCGTTCCCCAACCCCGAGTTCTGAAACATGACGATGGCTGGAACACCCGCTAGGGTAGAGCCTGCCGCAATGGCCACCGCATCACCCTCATTCACCGCAGGAATGTAGCGAAGCTGTCCATCCTGTTCAGCCGCATCGATCACATAGTTGATGAAGGGTTTCAAGTAGGAACAGGGCACTCCCGTCCACAGGGAGAACCCTTTTTCCTGCGCTGCCCGAACGAAGGATTCCGCCTGAATCATTTCTACCTCGCTGAATCTAGAGTTACACGAATTGCGCTGCCAGAATCAGATCTTCCACCGAATCGACATCCATCCAGTTTCCTGTCGTGTAAAGAACCCGCACCTCGGTTCCTTCGGTTACAAGACGGTTCAACAGATCGTGCATTCGTAACTGTTTTCCCCCGTCCTCACACACAAGTCGATCCACTTGGGTATGGAACTCTTGCACCTTCGAACTCCGAACCCGGAGAAAGCCCATCCATTCCCCATGGATCTGTTCAAGAGGAAGACTCGGGGACATACGAACCAATCCAACGGGATTCCCAAACCGTAGACGGGAGAAAGGTTCACTACACTGTGTAAAATCGGCAAACCGACCCCGATTCCGGGATTCCTGCCAGTTCACGTCTACCACGATCGTATAATCCGCGTCGCTATCGAGGAGGATCTGCAGGATATACGTACGGAACAGTACGTCCCCATAGGAGACGATTAGATCCTTCTCTTCCTTCTCATTTTTTGGATCGAGGGTCCTGAGGGAATCGAGGGCGAGCTTCAAGGACCAGAGTTCTCCTGTTTCCCCGTACGCGTCGTTATCCACGAACCTGAGATTCGGGAGATCTACCTTCTCCTTTCGGTACCCCCGGACTACGGTGATCTCCTTGATCCCCGCTCCATTGTACCCATCCACGATATGGGAAAGGATCGGTTGCCCACCCACTTCGACCATGGTCTTGGGTTTTTCCACGGTAAGGTCCCCGAGTTCCGTTCCGCGGGCGGCCGCAAGAACGATAGCCTCTACCTTCCGTCCGGAGGCGGGTAGGTACAGTCGCTCCGCTCGATCCAACTCCTCCTGCCCCTGCAAACGGAACACCTCTGACACAGGGGCGATCCTATCCTCGATGGAAAGGAGGTTCTGTTCCCGGTACAGGGTAGCGGCGGTCTTCTGCATCGCCAATAGAGCTGACCGCAAAAGGTGATTCGCCCAGATCACGATGGAAAAACCTGCTTGCCGGAACACTTCCGTGGGAGTGGTGTAGTACTTGGTAGGCACAATCACCACCGGGAGCCGATCTCCCCACTCCTTCTTGAAAGCCAATACTTCATCCGGAACCGATAGGGCGCTGTGGATAAGGATCCCATCCGCACCCGCTCTACGGTACGCCTCAGCCCTTCGCAGGGCCTCCTTCAATCCCCAACCTGCGATGAAGGCTTCTACCCGAGCGATGATACAGAAATCTGGATCCGTCTGAGCGTCCTTTCCTGCCTTGATCTTTCCACAGAACTCTTCCATGTCAGCCAATGGTTGGGCTGTCCCATGTACGAAACTGTTCGTTTTAGGGAACAGTTTGTCTTCGATACAGACAGCGGCAACTCCCCGTTGCTCCAGTTTCCGTACCAGACGGCGCATGTTGTTGAAGTTCCCGTACCCCGTGTCCCCATCGAGGAGGATGGGAACCGTGGTGGCATCGGACATGAATTCCAGCACTTCCAGCACCTGAGTCCAACTAGCTTCGTTGGAATCCCGCACCCCGAATTGAGCGCTAATGGAAAGACCACTGGCCCAGATGCCTGGGAAGCCGGCCTCCTCCGCAATTTTGGCAGAAAGCCCGTTATGGGCCTCGCAGAGAAACTCCAATGTGGGAGACGTCAGCAACTGTTTGAACCGAGTCGTTTTTTTCATTCCTACACCAGCCAGGTTGAGGGTATTTCAAGATCCCGTAAAAAGGGAAGTTCCGCGTCTTTCGGGGAAACGATGGGTTTGATTCCATATCCTAAATTGGGCCATTTGATGTTGATATCGGGATCGTCCCACCGGACCCCTCCTTCTGATTGAGGATGGTACACGGCGGTACATTTGTACTGCACTTCCGTATCGTCGTCCAGGGCCAGAAACCCATGGGCAAATCCTTCGGGTACCCAGAGCATGTAGTGGTTTTCCTCCGATAACTCCGTCCCATACCATTTCCCAAAGGTAGGCGAATCCTTACGGAGATCTACCGCAACATCCCAGGCTACCCCCCTTATCACCCGAACCAATTTGCCCTGCGCACGGGGTGGTTTCTGAAAGTGTAATCCTCGCAGGACCCCTCGTTTTGAGCAAGAATGGTTGTCCTGCACAAAGGGACCCCGCACTCCATTCACGAAGAACTCCGGATGCTTGTAGGTTTCCATGAAAAAACCCCGTTCATCGTAGAACACCTTCGGTTCTATCAGCAACAATCCTTTCAAGGGTAGTTTGCGAAACGTGAATGGCATAGGAGTCATCGGTCAGTTAAAAGGGTTCTTCTTAATCTTTTCATTTTTCGCATGGTATCCCCTGCGCCCCTCATAGTTCTGGCGGATCCATTCCCGGTACGCGCCGGACCGTACACGATCCACCCAGGTACGGTTCTCCAGGTACCATCGAACCGTGCGGCGAAGGCCTTCCTCGAAACTCACCGATTGTTTCCATCCGAGTTCCCGTTTGATTTTTGTACAGTCGATCGCGTACCGACGGTCGTGCCCGGGCCGATCTTTCACAAACGTGATAAGCCCGCGCAACTGTTCTGCCTTTTTCCCAGATTCTTCTGCTACGATGTCGATCAAACGATGCACCAGGCGGATATTTTCCCACTCGTTCTCGCCCCCGATGTTGTACTTTTCCCCTACCTGCCCCTTTTGCATCACGAGCCATACGGCGGCGTTGTGATCTTCCACGTAAAGCCAGTCCCGAATGTTCCGTCCATCCCCATAGACGGGAAGTGGTTTTCCTTCCACCATGTTCAGGATCATGAGGGGAATAAGTTTTTCCGGGAACTGGTAGGGACCGTAGTTGTTGGACCAGTTCGTGAGGGTGATAGGGAGTCCGTACGTATGATGATAGGCCATGACCAGGTGATCGCTGCCCGCTTTACTGGCCGAGTAAGGGGAACGGGGATCGTAGGGGGTGGTTTCCGTGAACGCTCCCGTGTCCCCTAAACTACCATACACTTCGTCCGTAGAGATGTGGTGGAAGAGCACAGCTGCGTGAGTCTCAGAAGCGCTGTGATTCAAAGAAGGCGCATACCGACCCTTCCAGGCGTGCCGAGCCACATCGAGAAGGGTATAGGTCCCTAGGACATTGGTGGTAACGAAGGCTTCGGGTCCCACGATGGAGCGATCTACATGGCTTTCCGCAGCGAAATGAACCACGCCATCGATCTCGTAGTCCCGAAACACCCGTTCCACAAGGGCCCGGTCCCGGATGTCTCCCTGCACGAACACGTACCGCACGCCACAGGCGGATTCGATATCCGAAAGATTTTCCAGGTTCCCCGCATAGGTGAGAAGGTCCAGGTTCACTACCCGGCCTTGGAAATCAGGTTGGGCCAGCAGGTACCGGATGAAGTTCGATCCAATGAATCCTGCACCGCCCGTAACCAATATATTTCTGAATCCTCGCATGGCAACTTTCCCGTTCGAGCCCTCATGGCTCTACCATCGTTTGTTTCAGTCCCCTCAGAAATCTTTCCAGGCTTTCCTTCCAGGGAGGAACCGCAACACCGTACATTCGTTGGATCTTTTCCTTGGATAGTACCGAATACTTGGGCCGTTTCGCTTTGGTGGGATACTCGGCAGTGGAAATGGGCTCCAAACGACAATCTTTGGAAAGAAGCCCTAGTTCCCGAGCCAACCGGTAGATCTCGCAGGCGAACTCGTACCAGGTGCACTCCCCCCCATCGGTGAAATGGAAGGTTCCATACACAGGGGTCGATGCTTGGAGGATGGCGAGAATAGCCCGCGCTAAATCCGCTGCCCAGGTAGGGGTGCCACGCTGATCGTTCACCACCCGCACCAACTCCCGCTCTTTCATCAGTCGGAGCATGGTGAACACGAAGTTATTCCCATACCTGCCATACAACCAGGCAGTTCGAAGGATCACGGCACGGGAACAGAATTGCCGAACCGCTTCTTCCCCTGCTGCCTTTGACTTCCCATACACTCCCATGGGATTCACTGGATCCTCTTCCTGGTAGGGGCGAAGAGAAGGTGATTGCGGATCCTTTTTTGTCGCATGAACAGTCTGGAAAAGACCCGCGTCCAGCATTCCTTCTCCATCGAACACGTAACCGGTGGAGATGTGGACTAAACCGGCACCTAGTTC
>JAOABU010000103.1 GCA_026418195.1 Spirochaetota bacterium
AGATGTGTATAAGAGACAGGGTCTATACTGGGGAGTTCGTTGGGTGATTAGGCAGTTACCTGTTTCCGATATTGAAGAACAGAAGGGTATTCTGGAACTCTGGAAGCAGAAGAACTATGACACCCTCATTGCGAACACCGAAGCTCGACTTCAGAAAAAGCCGATGGATCCTTTCTATCTAACCTTCAATGGGTTTGCCCATTTTTACAAAGGAATCAACCAACCCACTACGGAGCAGAAAATCCAAGAGATGGACAAAGCGATTCTCTCCCTGCGGAGAGCGAAGTTGAACAACCATCTCCCTCTCGAAGGAGAAATCAACTACGTATTGGGCAAAGCTTACTTCCATAAGGGGGTAGCCTTTTCAGATTTATCGGTCCGGTATCTGGAAGAGTCCATTCAGAAAGGGTATCTGGGGACGGATACATACGAATATCTGGGTCTGGGGTATACAAATCTATCTGACTTGGAGAATGCTCTGAAATACTTCCAAAAAGCCTTGGAGAGTAATTCTTCCGATCTTCTTCTCCTTACCCTTGCGCAGACGTACTATCAACTTGGAGATAAAACGAAAGCGGAAGAGTACCTCATGCGGAGTATTAACAAATCCCAGGATCCCTCCATCGAACAGAAAGCCCGGTACCTTCTGGGAGATATCTACTTTCAGAACAAAGAGTACTTGAAGGCGGAGGAACAGTTTCAGAAAATTCTTACCCTCAATACTCAACATGCGGATGCTAACTATTATCTAGGAGAAATCTATGCCGCTTTAGGTGACTCGGTGAAAGCCCGATCTTTTTGGCGAAAAGCGGTTCGAATCAATCCGAAACACTACGGTGCCTTGAAGCGCCTATACGGATAAAAGGGAAGGAGTACATACACATGGGATTAGGATCACTTTTCAATTCATTTTCCACCGATATCGGGATAGATCTGGGAACGTGTAATACCCTCATCTATATAAAAGGGAAGGGGATCGTAATCAACGAACCTTCGGTAGTTGCTGTAGAACGAGGAACGAAGAGGGTTGTCGCAGTAGGAGCCGAAGCTAAGCGGATGCTCTGGAAAACCCCAGGAGATATCATTGCCATTCGACCCCTTCGAGATGGGGTAATTGCCGATCTTGAAATCACCGAAAAGATGATCCGTCATTTCATCTCCAAGGTGTTGCCTCGAAAGTGGTTGGTCAAACCCCGGATGGTGATTGGTGTTCCTACCTGTATCACCGAGGTTGAACGCCGAGCCGTGGAGGAATGTGCCTATAAGGCGGGTGCACGGGAAGTAAAAGTGATCGAAGAATCTCTCGCTGCAGCCATTGGCGCCAGTATTCCCATTTTTGAACCTGCAGGGCACATGATCTGTGATATTGGTGGAGGTACCACGGAAATATCGGTCATATCCCTCGGAGGAATGGTCGTTACCAACGCTATCCGATTGGGAGGGGACGAGTTCGATGAAGCAATCATCAAACATGTTCGCACCGTTCACAACCTGATCATAGGTGAACAGACAGCGGAAAACCTCAAGATCGCTATTGGGAACGCTTCTCCGGACGTGAAGATCGAAAAGATGGAAATTAAAGGGACCGACGCGATCACAGGTCTCCCGCGCAGGCTGGAAATCGATTCCGTGGAAGTTCGGGAAGCTCTGCAGGAACCCATTAATGCGATCGTGGATGAAATTAAAAGGACCCTTGGTCAAACCCCTCCGGAGCTAGCTGCCGATATCGTGGAACGGGGTATTGTTATGACAGGAGGAGGATCGCTTTTGAAAGGACTCCCCAAATTGATCTCTAAGGAAACGGGTGTTCCCGTGATCCTTGCTGAAGATCCACTGAACTGTGTTGCCCTAGGAGCTGGAATGTACTTCGATTACGCTCGGGATATGCATAATACCCGGACGATGTATAACAATTTGAACACGTAGACAGTCTACGAGACAATGAAGGGAACCGGGTTTTTCAAGAAACATAGGGTAGGGTTCCTCTTGGGATCCTACCTTACTTTTTGTCTCCTTTCCATCAGCATCTCCACGAAGACCCTCGTTCTACGTCCAAAGGAAATTGGGCTGAGTGTGTTTTCCCTTTTCCAAGCGGGGATCGGCTCGGTTCAACGGTTATTCTCGGAAACCATTGACTCGATCCGCACGCTAAAAACGCTTAAACAGGATTATGAGCAGGTATTGGAACGTCTCCGATATTACGAGAAGGTGGAGAAACAGTATGCAGCCCTCGAAGAAGAGAATCGTCAGCTGAAGGAAGTTCTCCAATTTTCTCAGTCAATTCCCTACCAAAGTATTCCAGCCCGGGTGATAGGAAAGGATCCTCAGAATTACTACACCACCCTCACCATCAATAAAGGGTCTCTCCATGGAATTCAGAGGAACATGCCCGTGATTGCCATTCAAGGGGGTAAACAGGGGTTAGTGGGGAAGATTCTGCAGACCGGATTTAACGCTTCTATCGTTCAGCCCATCTATGACCCTACTTCCTACGTGGCTGCCCGACTTTCTGTTTCCCGGTATGAAGGACTGGTGAGTGGTTCAGCGGAAGAAAAGATCTACATGTACTACGTGAAACGGTTTGCCCGCATGAACATACAGAGTGGGGAACTGATCGTCACATCTGGTCTTAATTCGATTTTTCCACCTGGAATTCCCATTGGAATATTAAAGGCTATCCATGCTCGGGAGTATGACACCTCACTGGTGTTGGAATTAGATCCCATCATAGACTTCGGCCGATTGGAGTTCGTGTACGTGTTACAGATGCAGAGGGGGAACCCATAATGGGGAATATTTGGGGTTACAGCATCCTTTTACCTCTAGTGGTTGTACAATCTACGATTCTACACAGAATCGCTATTGAAGGGTCCAAACCCGATCTAGTTCTTCTTACAGTGGTATACTTAGCAAACAAGAACGGAAAACTAGCCGGTCAAACGTATGGCTTCATTTCTGGGTTGATAGAAGACTTCCTTAGCGTTTCTCCCCTAGGTTTCAATGGTTTCCTCAATACTCTGGTTGGGTTCCTATATGGCCTAACCGCTGATACCTTCTTCATAGACCAGATCTTCATCCCTATGATCATGGGAGGGGTCGCTACCCTTATGAAGGGTCTCGGTATTTTGTTCCTCTCCTGGATATTCAATATTGAGAGCTTACATTTTCAACTTTTTTCCATCCCTTTTCTCATTGAATTAGGGTACAATATGGTGATCGCACCGGTTCTCTTTGCCTTGCTCCGCCTAATACGAGGTATATCTCCCAAGAAACAGTGGGAGGGGTATTAAGGGTATGGAGGTCCAGGGTTTAAATAAATCCAGAAACTTGATTCTTTGGGGTAGCATAGGTGGTATCCTAGGATTCTATATCTTGTACCTCTTCTATCTCCAAGTTCTTCAAGGGGAGTTTTACCAAAAACGGGCTACCAGCATCTCTCAACAGAGTGTTCCCATCTATGCTCAGCGAGGAGAGATTTACGATCGGAATTTCGATGTACCGTTAGTATCCAATGTAGATTCCTTTGCGGTAGATCTCATCCCTGCGGAAGTTCCTAAGGAAGAACGGGACGCAATTTATGGAAAGCTCGCTTCCTATCTCAAAGTACCGATGGAAGAAATAAAGAAAAAAATCCCGTCTTCCTTGGAGAATCTCTATCAACCCATCGAAATCAAGAGTAGGGTCTCTTTAGAAACCCTTTCCTACCTTGCCGAAAATATAGACGAGTTCCCAGGGCTTACCTGGCATAATAAACCTATCCGTAACTATACGCAAGGAAAATCTCTTGCCCATGTATTGGGCTATGTCGGAGACATAACCAGGGAAGAACTTCAGGTCTTGTTCAACAAAGGGTACACCTATGGTTCCGTGCTTGGGAAAAGCGGAATTGAGAAACAGTACGACCTAATATTACGGGGAGAAGATGGTAAACAGTTTCGAACTGTGGACGTGAAAGGAAGACGAGTAGGAGAAGCTCTGGTACAGGATGTTCCACCCACTCTAGGCAAGACCCTAGTATTGACCATTGATCGCAAGATTCAAAAACTCTGCGAGGATGCATTGGGGAATCGTATCGGGTCTGTAGTGGTCTTAAAGCCTTCTACCGGAGAAGTTTTAGCACTAGTCTCAAATCCATCCTACGATCCCAATCTATTCTATGATGAACGGGGAAACTTTCTATTCCGGGACCTGAGTCTGGATCCGAAATTCCCCTTTCTCAATAGAGCGATTCAATCGGCCTATGTTCCTGCCTCCACATTCAAGACGATCCTCACCACCGCAGCAATCGAGGAGGAAGCCATTCCTCTACAAAAGACCATTACCTGTACAGGTAGCTATACGTTAGGCGATAGGGTCTTCTATTGCCATAGACGATCCGGACATGGACCCCTGAATCTATTCGGAGCATTGGCCGAGTCTTGCAACGTATTCTTCTATACGTTGGGAAGCGAATACTTAGGAGTGGAGAAAATCGTAGAGTATGCTCAACGGTTCGGTTTAGGGGAAAAAACGGGTATTGATTTACCGGGAGAAGTTTCCGGTGTGGTGCCGAGTCCCGCTTGGAAGAAAAGGGTGTACAATAGCCGTTGGGTAGGAGGAGATACGGTAAACCTTTCCATAGGTCAGGGGCAACTCCTGGTAACCCCCATTCAAATGGCTAATGCGATGGCCATGGTAGTAAACGGAGGAACGGTCTACAAGCCTCACCTTTTAAAGGAAGTCCGGGATCCTATCTCTGGAAAAGTGGTCGAAGAGGTAAAACCTGAAGTGTTATCGGTTTCGACCATCCAGGAGTCAACGTTCAAACTCGTTCGAGATGCGTTACGGTACGTGGTTACGTCGGGAACTCCCAAACCGGTGATTACCACCAAAGCAGTACAGGTAGCGGGAAAAACCGGAACGGGTGAGGTAGGGTTCGATGACCGATGGCACAGTTGGTTCGTAGCCTATGCTCCTTACAATGACGACGATCCTAGAGAAAAGATTGTTCTCGTGGTACAGGTAGAAGCGGCAAATGAGTGGGAATGGTGGGCCCCTAAAGCAGCTAATATCATCTTCCATGGAATCTTTACGGGGATGAGCTACCATGAAGTACTCGCTTCCATGGACCTATGGTACTTGAAAGCTACGAGCGGAGGGGAACGATGAATACTGGAACCTCATTTCGATTCGATTTCTCCCTTCTTGCCGCTACTATTCTATTAACGGGCATTGGAATAGCCTTCATCTATTCAAGTGGGGTAACTTCTACGGGAGAAGTGTATTCTACCGAATATATCAAACAGATTATTTGGGCCCTTCTAGGACTAATAACGCTTTTTACCGTATCTCTAGTGGATTACAACCGGTTTAAAGGATGGGCTTTACGAATCTATTTAGCGAATTTTATACTCCTCCTCCTTACCCTTTTTTTCGGGAAAGTGGTAAATGGGAGTAAAAGTTGGCTTGGCATATGGGAATTAGGGATTCAACCCTCTGAGTTTATGAAAGTATCCACTATCCTCTACCTCGCCTCGTTTCTGGAACGGTATTCCTATAGAATGTTGAGCTGGACTGGATTTTTTCTATCCTTGGGGATCGTACTCCTCCCTATGGGGCTCATTCTTTTACAACCCGATTTCGGAACTGCCATGGTGTTCATCCCGATTTTTTTCTTCATGGTATTTACTGCTGGGGCGAAACTGGAATACATTCTGTTCTTTCTTTCCATGGGAACTCTATCCATACTGTTTACCATCTTGCCTGTATACGGAACCCTGTTAGCGAAACGAGCCCCAACCTTTTTCGTACGTTTGGGGGACCCTGATATTGTAACCATCCTGCTTGCAGGATTTATAGGAATTGCTCTCCTTTCCTTCCTTGGACTTTGGATCACCAAACGGAGGTATCTGTACTGGTCTGGGTACGTTGGTTTAGTACTATCGGGATCTTTAATTGCCTCTTTGGTGTTCCGGAAATTTTTAAAGAGTTACCAACTGATGCGGTTGATGGTTTTCCTGAATCCTACCATCGATCCCAAGGGGGCTGGATGGAACATTATCCAATCCATCACGGCAGTAGGGTCAGGAGGTTTCTGGGGAAAAGGTTTCCTGCAGGGGCCTCACAGCCATTTTAGGTATATTCCCCAACAGAGTACGGATTTCATTTTCTCTATCATTGCAGAAGAGTTAGGCTTTATCGGATCTGCCTTTGTGATCTTGCTATTCGGAGTTCTTCTATTCCGAGGCCTTCGAATCATGGGCCTTACCAAAGACCCCTTCGTTCGCTACGCATCCAGCGGGATTTGCGGAATGATCTTTTTCCATGTAGCGATCAATATCGGTATGGCTATGGGGATCATGCCCATCACAGGAATACCGCTTTTTTTCCTTTCTTATGGAGGCTCATCCCTCATTACAGTAATGATCTGCGTTGGGCTCCTCTCTAATTTCTATTTAAGAAGATACAAATATTGATGAATAAAAGAATTATTCCTGAAAAGGATCTTTCCAGAATCCTAAAAACAGTGGAAAACCCTGGTAGATACGTAGGTGGGGAGTTTGGCATTCGGATCAAATCGGATGCTATCTTTAGGGTTGGGGTTTGTTTCCCTGACCTCTACGAAATCGGCATGTCCAACCAAGCCATTGCAACCTTGTACGGAATCGTATACCAAACGAACGGTGCGACCGTAGAGCGGGTCTTTTGTCCTGCTCCTGATTTCGAGATGGCCTTAAAACAAGCTAACCTTCCTCTCTACGGGTTAGAAGAGGGGACCCCTCTCTCTACCTTTGATCTCCTCACCATTACCCTGAGTTACGAACTTTCAGCTACCAATGTTCTTCTCCTCCTTCAAACCGGAGGAGTCCCCCTATTCCAGAGGGACCGCCGGGAAGGGGATCCGATTGTACTGGGAGGAGGACCTGCATTCACCAATCCAATTCCCTTAGGAGATTTCTTCGATGGAGTGTTCATAGGGGAAGCAGAGGAAGAGTTTGCGCGGTTACTTCCCTCTTTAGTGTCGCTAAAACGTCGAGGAGCAAATAGGGAAGATTTATTGGCCACAATCCGATCGTGTCCCTCTATCTGGTATCAGGGAAAACGTGGAAAGACTAAACGTTCCGTTTTCAAGAACTTTTCCTATACACCTTCCTATTCCCGATGGTTTCCTGTACCGAACTTGAAAACTGCTCACGACCATGGGGTGGTGGAAATCATGCGGGGGTGCCCCAATGGATGTCGGTTCTGTCATGCGGGGATCTTTTACCGTCCCTTTCGCATGAAAACAGCCTCTCTTATCCATGAAGAGGTGGAGTGGGAGGTAGAAAAAAAAGGATACCGGGAGATTTCCCTTTCTTCTCTGAGTTCTGGAGATTATAAGGGAGTGTCCTCTCTTTTAAAGCAACTGAATGCGCGATTTCGAAATCGGTATGTGTCCTTCAGTCTTCCGAGTCTTCACCTGGAAACCTTCGGATTGGAACTCCTCTCCGATATTTCGGAAGTTCGTAAAAGTGGGCTTACCTTTGCAGTGGAAACTCCCAATCCCCTTTGGCAAAGCTCCATCAATAAGAGGGTAGAACGAGAGAAAGTAAAGCAGGTGCTACTCGAAGCGAAAGGTAAGGGCTGGAAACTGGCAAAATTTTACTTTATGGTGGGATTACCCTTTCATGAACCTTCCCGCGAAGCCGAGGAGATTCTGGAGTTTCTCTATGACATTTATAGATCTACCAGAATCCAGATACATCTGAATGTAGGAACCTTTGTACCAAAACCTCATACTCCCTTTCAATGGGCCGCTCAGTTGACAGAAGAGGAGGCTCTCAAAAGCATTCTATCCATTCGAAAAGGTATAAAGTCCCTTCCGGTAAAAGTGGGATACCAAGCTCCTTTTCTGTCCGTACTGGAAGGTCTCATCAGTCGAGGAAACGAGAGGGTAGGGGAGGTGATCTTGAAAGCCTTTCAGAATGGGGCTCGATTCGATGCATGGGAAGATCGTTTTCAGCGTTCTGCTTGGGATAAGGCTATGCAGCAAAGCACCTGGGATGTGAGAAGTTTTGCTGCCTCTGCCAGATCGTTAGACTCCCGCTTGCCTTGGGAAGGGATCGATCTGGGTATTACTCCTAATTTTTTAAGGCGGGAATGGGAACGGGCATTGCAGCAACAAGAAACTCTTCCCTGTGATCTATCCTGTCAGAATCCCTGTGGGGTATGTACAAAGAATTTGAAACCCGTAATACAAGCGTTAGAATCGGAAGCGTTAGAATCGGAGGTGAAACGGACCTCGAAACCCGTACAACTAAATAAAAGTCCTACCTCTTCGAGGAAACGTCTATACTTCCGTTACATTCTCTCCTATGAAAAGGTTGGAAAGGCTGCATATATCCCTCATCTCTCCCTGTTACGAATCTTCGAGCGTTCCATACAGAGAGCAGGTTTTTACCCTCGATTTTCCGAAGGGTTCAACCCGAAGCCGTACATCGATTTCGCCCAACCTCTCTCTATAGGATTCTCTGGTCTTAAAGAAATACTATCTGTGGAACTGTTAGAAGAACAGGTGGATGAGGAGTTTATGGGGCGCTTAAACCTTTATTTGCCTGAAGGATTGAAAATAAACGCATGTTTTCATGTTTCGTACGAGGAATTCACAAAAAAACCGGTTTCTATCATGTCCTGCTTTGGAGGGGGAAGGTATCAGGTAGAGGTTCTAGGAGATCGAACAGATATTGAAGAATATTTCTCAGCATGTATCTTAAAGCATACGGGTTTGCAAGACTGTTTTGTTTCTTTTTCTGCTAGTAAGGATCTTTTGATTGAACAATCTTTCCTATACATTTATGATTTACCTTCTGGAAAACAATCGTTGATTAAATCTATCTATACAGAATTGTCGACTAGGTTCGATATTCGCGTAACTCGGATCTATTGCTATTTTCAAAATAGCAAAGAAGAACTGTACACTTCCCTTAGGAGAGAATATCTCAGGGTATGAAATAGCCATCCTATAGAACTCAATACTTCTTGAAGTAGACAGAATATCCATTATCAGAAGTAATTTGCATTAGCAAATCAATCATCCTTGGCGTTATAGAATCCTTGGGCCAACCCTATCAGGATCAGTGCTCCTATCAAAGGCGGGAAAATATTGATCAGCCCAAACAGGTTGGTAAGATATTTCCAGTAATCTTTCAGCAATAGATCGAACAATCCCCCTAACGCAGCTCCAATGACTCCTACAATGG
>JAOABU010000137.1 GCA_026418195.1 Spirochaetota bacterium
AGTAAATCCTAACCATTTATCGTACACGAACACATCTTCCTGTACAGGCCTTGTTCGAATGAAAATCGTTCGTCTCTCTTTCCCTAAACCGAAAAAAGTGGCACGGATTGAAGATGAGGGAAGGGAGCCTTTGTTCATCAGTCGAAAATGTACTCCTTTTAGAGGAGAAGAATCAGTGCCAGACGTCAGTTTAAGAACTACGGTTGTTTTATCTACATTTTCTGGAATAACAAAGGAAGCGATTTCGACGAATCTTCCCTCCTCGAAACGGGTTTGGAGAGGGAAATTCCCAATTCGACCTTCTTGGAAGACCACCTCCCGAGACTCTTGCCCTTCTTGTCCCCGGATTCTAAAGCCTCTGTAGCTCGAAGGGGGTAGTTCAAACGTAAAATACCCGCCCCCCGAAAGGGGAGTCGGCAATTCCAGAGAGTACCGTTTATTGGAACCGAAGAATTCGATCCAAATCCTCCCCTTCAGTTTGGCAATCTTCAAACGTACTCTGTTGGATCCTGCCTCTAGGGTAAGGGGAGGAACAAATTTCACCTCTCGAGTTTCTCCCTTCTCTAGTAAGAACGTCCCTTCTTTCAACCCAGGAGAGGTTACGAATAGCGAGATCCGTTTCCCTTCCGGGTCGAAGAAGGGAACCCCCTCTACAGGAACATCCTTGGAACATCCAATACCGAACCAAAGAAGCCAAAGGAACAGCACCCAGAATCGTTGCATGGATCCCCTTATACATTCAAACGAAATGAAGCAAACTCTTCACGAGAAGACTTGCAATTTCCGTTTTCCGCTGCATGGAAAGTTCAGGATCTATTCTCAGGAAGTTCTCCAGTCGTGCATGGAAGGATTCGGGCAAGATGGGAAGGTTCCAAACTTCCTGTTGTAAGATTCGAAGGGAGGGTTCGAAGGTCTGGTTAACGGCAAATACGGTAGAGCAGAGGGCTCGTACGAAATTCCCCGATGCCACAAGGAATAGAAGAGGATCCCCCTGGATGGAAGCAGCTTCTAAGTCGTTCAGATGGTGCTCTAACCGGGAAAGAAAAAAAGCACGGATACTGCTAAAAAAGGAAGCTGGCATAGACCCCAACTGTGAACGGATTTGTTCGTACCATGGGGACCGAGAAAACAACAAACGGGAATGGAGGATCCTATAGAAGGGATAGGTCCCGTTCTCTCGGAGGAAACTGTACAACCCTTCTTTTCCTTCAATTCGAGAGGTAACGAGTTCCTTCCGTATGTACTCAATCCGCACAGGTAGATCTTCCACAAGAAAACGATCCTTCGTGCCAAAGGGAGAGAAGTCAAACCCTCCTCCAAAACTGAAGGATTCGAACCGTTCTTCTGGAGCGGGCAGTGAACCAGCATAGTATGCATCTATGCTAATAAAAAAATGTGGGTCGTACAGATCCTTCCCCACTGGTTCTCCCAATGTGACAGCTTCTATGGAAGGCCATTGGGAAAGGATCTCTGCTACCCGGGTGGACCACTTTTCTACCTTTTGCATCATGCACGCATTTTATCATAATTGCCGATTTTTGTAATCCTCTTTACACTGGTCACCTATGGAGAACCTATTCTTCTTATGTATTTCCCTTTCCCCTACCCAAGAAGCAAAGTTGATGGACGTACAGAGAGCCTGCTTCCAGCTCTATCGCCACCCCTCATCCTATGCGCTTCCTCCAATGTTGCCGATAGAGTGCTACAGGTCCTTCGAGAAAGCATATCGAGAATGGGACCGGTACAGGTTCCCAAAGGATTGGAGCCCCTTCGTAGTTTCTTCCTTGTTCCGAATAGGAAACATCCTGGTAGGAGGACCAACCCCTATGCTCGAATCATCGAATCCATCTGTAGAGTCGAATTTTATGGGATTAGAGTTTTTACCCAACTTAGGAGGTTTCTATATTTCTGCGATAGAACCGTTTTCTACCTTTTCGTCATTTCCAAGATTCCCCCCGGTTCCTGTGAAGGTGGTTCGGATTCAGGTTATGCGTATCGCCAGTCTAGATCCCCGGGGTGCATGGTGGAAGGGAATCGAATGGGTCGTTGAAATGGAAAAATGGGTAAAATTAAAACGAGAATAGTTCAGGGGGCTGGTATTACACGATTACGCCCCTGGTTCTTTGCCAAGTAGAGCGCTTTGTCTGCCGCTTCTATCAAGGCTTCTGCTGTTGAGAATCTAGGAAAGTCGGCGATTCCACAGGAAAAGGTAACATAAAAGTCCTTTCCCTCTCCACGATGTCGGATCCGGGAAAAACTTTCCCGTAATTCATTTAAAACTCTCATTCCATTTTCCAGATTCGTGTTGAAGAGCACTATCCCGAACTCTTCCCCCCCATATCGTCCGAGGGAATCTGTCTTGCGGAGACGTTCCACAAACAACCGCGAAAGGATTCTTAACACATGGTCTCCTGACAGATGCCCGAACTCGTCGTTTATTTTTTTGAAATGATCCAAATCGATCATAGCATACACAATCTGAGTACCTAACCTGCGCGCTCGATCCAACTCGCTAACCAATCGAATGTGTAGTTGTGTATGATTGAGTAATCCTGTAAGAGAATCCCGCTCCATGAAATACCGTAGTTGTCTAATGCGAGCCGCCCGAGTTTTTACCATAGTTACCAAGTGCTCGGGTTTAATGGGTTTCGAAATAAAATCATCGCCTCCCCCATCCCGTATAGCAGCAATCTGTTTCTCCCGATCCTTTTCAACCGAGAAATATACGATAGGGATTCCCACAAAAGCTTCCTGTTGACGAATCAATGCAGCCAACTCTTCCCCTTTACAATTAGGCATGTACATGTCCATCAGGATCAATTCAGGTTTTTCCTCCACCAACACTTTCATTACGTTGGTAGGATCCGTGACTACCGATGTTACCATTCCAGCTTGTTGAAGGATCATGGCATAATACGAAATTTGCTCTGGATCATCGTCTATGATCATCACATGATAGGGAACTTGATTCGATCCATTGAAAAGAGAGTCTATCTTCTCGATCAAACGGGGAATATCGAAGGGAGATGAAAGAAAACTATCTCCCCCATGTCGCACGGCCATCAATCGGGTTTTAAAATCATCTTTTTCAGAGAGGTATAGGATCTTCAACTTCTCAGAATTAGATCCATTCTTCAATAACGAAATCTGCTCTAAAATACTCGGAGACTCCAGCAGAGGATCGATTCCTACCACTAACACTACGGAAAGATCTCGATCTAGAAAGCCCCGTATTGCGTCGATGGATTCTACAATTTCCACCGGAAACCCAAAAAACCCGATCTGTTCTTTGAGATCTTCTAAATAGAGCCCATTGCTTCTCCATAATAGAATTGATTTACTATCCTGCTTCATGGTACCTTCTCTTTGCCCTCCCTCAGGGGTTACTACTCCGATCTCTATCTGTGTCCGCTCCGAAAACAGTGCAAGTTCCTGGAACAACCTCTGTACTTGGTTCTTCTCGTCTATCGTTAGTGTACGTTCTTCCTTGGAACATGTTTCCATTACCATCTCAATACCACGAGCGACGGTGGAGAGGTCAGTGAATCCAAAGGTCTGTCCACTACCTACCAGTTTATGGGCTTCGTTTTGAGCTGCGAAAAAAGTCTCTTTCTGGAATGCTTCGCTCTCTTCGAGTTTCTGTAAAGCGGCTGCCAACGATTCGATCCGTTCGGGCAGACTTTGCACATACTTTACTTTCAGTATCTTCAATTTTTCCCGTATACTATCCGGTAACCCTTCGTTCACTGCCCCACCTCCCACTCAATCGATTCTATCCTACAGTGCAATCAAGACCATTCAGGTGTTCCACATCGGACAGAGGGAATCCCGTTGCACCAACTCACTCTGGATCTCCACCCTCCTTGGAGGGCCCTCCTCTCCATCAAGACGTTCAAGAAGCATCCGTATAGCCATGCTTCCAACCTTGGAAGGGGGACAAGCTAACGTCGCTAAGGGAGGTCTCCAGAGTCTCGACTCTGGAAGATCGTCGAACCCTACCACTGCGAAATCCCTTCCTGGATGGATTCCTCGCCTTTCCAATCCTAGCATGAATCCAAACGCCACTGTATCGCTATAACATAAGGCTGCTGTAGGTACAGGCCGCATCTGGAGCACTTCATCCACCCTAGAAGCGCCTCCTGCCACGGATACTTCGGAGCAAACATACCATGGCGAAGGTAGTTCTATTCCAGACTCTTCCATGGCCCTTTTAAATCCTTTTACCCGATCAAACCACGGAGAGGTATACGGTTCACCTCCTATGAAAATGATCCTCCTATGTCCTAATTCAATCATTTTACGTACAGCTTGATACGCACCTTCCACATTGGCTGCCCCTACGTAGTCGGTATTAAATCCAGGAATGTACCTGCTGAAGAGCACGAACGGGACACCTGCCTTTACCAAGATTCCTAGATCCTCCTGGGTAGTCTGTCTTACAGGGCAGAGGAGAATTCCATCCACCCCATGTTCCAGCATGAGTTGAATGGCTTTCTGCTGACGCTGTAAAGACTCGGCTGAATCTACAAATAAGAGGGCTTTTCCCCTCTGCTCGATTTCTCGTTCTACCGATTCTGACATGGCGGCAAAGAACGGGTTCTTGAAGTTCGCTTCCACTAATCCGATCGTATGAGTCTTTCGGTTCCGGAGAGCTGCAGCCGTTCGGTTGTAAACGTACCCTAATCGCTCAGCTACTGCTCGAACCCGTTCGGCTGTAGGTTTGGCAATCAAAGGACTCCCTCGAAGGGCAAGGGAAACGGTAGCACGAGAGACTCCTGCTGCAAGGGCGATTTCGCTCAACTTCACCTTTTTCATTGACAGATTCGGCAACTCCCCGTATCCTCCCATTAGACCGATTTAATTATACACTGAATTGAAGGAGGTTCAAATGAAAAAATTAGGAGCACAAGCAGGGTTAGTACTGTTGCTCCTGTCTGGAATCGTGAGTACTAGCTTTGGAAGCGGCGCGAAGGAGGGCCCGCAAGCCCCCAAACCAGAAACAAAACCCATCAAACTGGTAGGAGCCACTCAACTTCCCGATACATACGTGTTCTGGAAAACCCTCGTCTTCTTTCGAGACAAGGTAAAAGAATACTACAAGGGTCCTCTGGAGATCGATCTGCATCACTCAGGGGCTGTTGGAACAGAAAAGGACTACGTGGAGTTTATGATCCAAGGTGTATCGGTAGATTTCGCTATTGCCGCTCCCTCCTGGGCTGCCACCTGGGACAAACGGGTTTCCTTGATGGATCCTCCCTTTCTCTATCGCGACATCGATCACTGGGAAAAAGTACTTTCCTCAGGCGAAGCCTTTAAACCCATCGAACAGGATTTGCTGAAGAAAGGACTCCGAATTCTGGGGTATGGGGGTGGAGGAACCCGGAATCTGATCCTCCGAAAACCCATTGCCAACATGCAGGATGCATCAACCATCCTTCTTCGTGTGATGGCTGCCCCCATCCAGTCTAAGATTTTCAACGCGGCAGGTATGCGACCCGTACCGATGGATTACCTGGAAGTGTACAATGCCATCAAAACAGGGGTTGTGGACGGACTGGAAAACGAATCGGCCTCCCTACTGTCAATGAAGTTCTACGAAGTCGCCCCTAACATCATTCTTACCCGCCATGTAATCACCGTTCGGCCTTTATTCTTCAGCGAAAAAACCTTTCAGAAGCTCCCCAAGGATCTTCAGGAGGTGGTGCTAAAAGCTGGAAAAGAAGCAGCCGCTTTCCATCGACGAACGGAAACGAAAGCGGATGCAGAAGCTTTAAAAGAAATGGAAAGCAAAGGCTGGATAAAGACCTACCCCTTTGATACAGCAGAAATGCAGAAACGCGCTGTTCCCGTTCTATTAGAATATGCGAAAGAGGTAGGTGGTGAAGACATCGTAAAAGCAGTTTGGGCAGTGAAATAATTTTTTTAAGGGATCTACCATGAAGATATCCTGTATCGAAACCTTTATTCTGAGAGTTCCGTTAGGGAAAGAGCGATTCTACTCATCTCAGACAGCTTTTCCGGAACGGAACAGCCTACTAGTTCGTATCGAAACCGATACAGGAATCGTTGGTTGGGGTGAGGGGGGGCAGTATGGACCACCCGAACCCCCCGCAGCCTGTATTCACTATGTCCTAGCCCCCCTACTGCTCCATCAGGATCCTATGAACCGAGCTGTTCTCTGGGAACGGATGTACGGACTCACCCGGGATTTCGGGCAGAAGGGGCCTTACATCGATGCTCTTAGTGGTGTGGACATCGCCCTCTGGGACATCGTCGGAAAAGAAACCGAGCTTTCGATCTCAAACCTACTAGGAGGAAGATTCCGGGAAGAAGTTCGCGCCTATGCCACAGGTCATTACTACCGCGGGGAGGACGTTTATGATTATAGGAAAAACCTTTCCGCTCTGGTTGAGGAAGCAAAAGGGTATGTGAAGCAGGGATTTACCATTTTGAAAGTGAAAATTGGGCTTCTACCCATCGATGAAGACCTATTTCGCCTGAAAGCCATCCGGGAGGCAGTAGGACCGGAAATTAAGATTCTTGTAGATGCCAACCACGCGTATAACGTAGGCATTGCTAGACGACTCTGCCAGGAGATGGAGCAACTAGGGGGGATCCTTTGGTTTGAAGAACCGGTTCCTCCGGAAGATTACGAAGGGTATAGACTCCTTCGTTCCGAAACCAGCATTCCTATTGCTGGAGGGGAGTGCGAGTTCACCCGGTTTGGGTTCCGGGAACTGTTCACCCGAGGATGCCTAGACATTGCTCAACCGGATCTCTGCGCCTGTGGAGGTATTTCTGAGTTTCGTATCATTCAGGGGATGGCCGGAGCCTTCCATATTCCTGTGATCCCTCATGTATGGGGTTCTGCTGTAGCACTAGCTGCCTCTTTACAAGTGATCGCTACCCTTCCTCCCTTCCCATACACCGCATTACCTGTTCCCCTGGAGAATGAACCAATCATCGAGTATGACCGGAACCCCAACCCTTTGCGGGATTCTCTCGCTCTGCATCCTTTTAAACTACAGGAAGGAAAGCTTACGATTCCCAACGCGCCAGGTATTGGAATTGAGTTGGATCCTACTGTACTGAAGGAATACACCGTAGCCCATCAGAGAAGTTCGTAAAGGTAGTTTTTATTTGACAAAGGGATCCACCCATGTTAGAGTTTTTATTAAATCGATCTAAATTAGACAGGAGGAAAAGGGTATGAAAAGAGTATTGAAATTTGCCCTCATAGCGCTCTGTCTGACCCTACTGGTATTACCCGTATGGGCAGGAGGTTCCAAGGAGGCTCCAGCACCCAAACAGGAAGTGAAATCTATTAAATTGGTGGGTGGCACTATGCTACCGGAAGGCCACGTGTTTTGGCAGACCATCGTGTTCTTCCGGGACAAGCTGAAAGAGTACTACAAGGGTCCCCTCGATGTGGATCTCCATCATTCGGGATCGCTGGGAACAGAAAAGGATTCCATCGAGTTCATGATTCAAGGGACTGCCGTAGACTTCTATATTATTTCTCCCGCTTGGATCGCCACCTGGGATAAAACAGCTCCTATCATCGATGCACCCTTCCTCTTCAAGAGTGTCCCTCACTGGGAAAAGTGTCTTGGCCTAAAGGTATTCCAACCTATTGAAGACAATATGATTAAAAAAGGTGTTCGCTTCATTGGATATGGAGGAGGCGGAAGCCGGAGCATCATCAGCAAGAAACCAGCTTATACAATCAATGATTTCCCCAATATTCAGATGCGCGTTCAGGGATCTCCCCTACATCAGAAGGCTTTCAGTGCTACAGGTTTGAAAGCTACTCCTATGGACTACATGGAAGTGTATAACGCCATTAAGACGGGTGTACTGGATGCATTGGAGAATGAACCCGCTGGTCTACAGAGTATGAAGTTCTACGAAGTAGCTCCCTACTATATCCTGACCAATCATCAGATCGTTACGAGAATCCTATCCTTCAGCGAAAAACGGTTCCAGAGCTTCCCCAAAGACCTGCAGGAGGCCATCATCAAAGCAGGAACCGAAGCGGGAGCCTTCCATCGGAAGACCGAAGTCGCTTTGGGGGAGAAAATTATCAAAGAGTTGACAGAAAAATTTGGACTCAAGGTAATCCCCTTCGACAACACAGAGATGCGAAAACGAGCCATGCCTGTAGTGGAAGAGTACGCAAAAGAAGTGGGTGCCTACGATATCTTCGCGAAAATACAATCGATTGATTAATTACTTTGGTTCATTACTTCCTTACGATCTAAATTCCTTGAGGCGGATACCAGGTATCCGCCTCATAATAGAATATCCTTTCAAGAATAAATAGGAAGAATCTATGCTGTTTTTCAAAATCTGTGAAGCTTATGCCCGGTTCCTCCACAAAGTTATCGTGCTATTAGGAATCTCTCTGATCTTTGCCGTAAGTCTGCAGGTCGCTGGGCGTTACATTCCCTTCATTCCTAGATACCTTTGGACCCTGGAAGTCACTAACTTCTCCTTGATTTGGATGATTTTCATCGGTTCTATCCTCGGGGTAAGAGAAGGCAAGCACTTCTTTGTGGATGTGTTCACGTTCGCCGGTGGTCAGATCAATCCCAACCTACAATTCATCCTTAGAATCGTATACTACCTGATCGTGTTGTCCGTAACAATGGTATTCATCGTGTACGGATATAGCTATTTCCTAAAATGGGGTATGATCCAATCCTCCGATATTACAGGGATCAATCTCGGGTGGTTGTATGTATCCGTCCCCCTCTCGGGAGTTTCCTGGCTGTTGTTCCTGACGGAAAACTTCCTGAAGGAATTCATCCTCTCGAGAAAACAAAAAGGAGCGTAACCCTATGGATGCTGGAACCGTATTCCTGATCATGTTTACTACTTTATTGGTCCTTATTATCCTGAGGGTACCCGTTAGCTTTGCCCTGGCTTTTGCCGTTATACCGATCCTCTTTTTCACGCCTGCAGTAACTCCCATTATGCTCCTTCAACGGATGATGATCCAGTATGGATCCTTTATTTTGTTAGCCATACCTTTCTTCATCCTAGCCGCCAATATCATGAATAGCGCGGGTATCACAAACCAGCTAATGCGGCTAGCCCAATCAATCGTTGGGTTCCTGCCTGGAGGGTTGGGGCATATCAACGTGCTGGTGAGCATGATCTTCGCTGGAATTTCTGGAAGCTCCAATGCAGATGCCGCTGGAATTGGGTCCGTCATTATCCCGGCTATGATCAAGGAAGGGTACGATACCAACTTTACCGTAGCTGTCACTGCCTGTTCCGCTGTAATGGGAGTGATCATTCCTCCCAGTATCATCATGGTGGTATGGGGTGGAGTGATGAACGTATCGGTGGCAGGGTTGTTCATGGCGGGAATCATCCCCGGTATCCTGATTGGGATCCTCCAGATGGGAGTAGTATACATTTATGCCATCAAACGGAACTATCCTCGGGAAGCTCGCTTCTCCATCAAAGAAGTGTTCCTGGCTTTGAAGGAAAGTTTTCTTGCTATCCTATCTCCGGTAATTATCATTGGCGGTATCGTAGGGGGGTTAGTGACACCTACAGAAGCATCCCTTATTGCAGTGCTCTACTCGATGGTGGTGGGAATGTTAATTTTCCGCACCGTTTCGATAAAGAAGTTCATCCAGTTAGTTTCCGATACTGCCAGGCTATCGTCCATCGTTCTGTTCGCTGTGGGAACAGCATCGATCTATGCGTGGGTCCTTTCCTACTATAAGATTCCGTCTTTTCTTGTGCGAATCGTGGGGACCATGACTACATCTCCTACCATGATGCTTATTCTTGTAGTGATAGTGTTCCTTATCGTAGGAATGTTCATCGATGCTGTTCCTGCCATCATCATCTTTGCCCCTCTGTTAAGGCCGTTAGCTGAGAGCGTAGGTATCCACCCCTTACACTTTGCAGTGGTTGGATGCGTAGCCCTTGCGTATGGACTTATCACCCCACCGTATGGGTTGTGTCTCTTAATCACCAGCGAGATCGCAGGTATCAATTGCATGACCCCTCTAAAAGAGGTAGCAGTGTTCCTAGCAACCATGCTCTTCGTTCTACTTCTGATGATCTTTATACCCGATGTTACCCTTTTGATTCCTAAATTGTTCATGCCGGATTTGTTCAAGTAATGGAATCAGAACCGCAACGTTCGAGGCAGGTTTCATAAGACCTGCCTCCTTTTTAGAGAAATAATTAAATCGATTAAAGTTACGGAGGATATCGTGAATAGCAAGGTTATTTCGGCCGAAGAAGCGGTTAGGCTGATTAAAGACGGCGCCTCCCTCGTAATTCAAGGGTCGGGTGGAGGGGTGGCAGAACCAACCCTTCTTATGAAAACCCTTGGAGAAAGGTACAGAAAAGAAGGGCACCCAAGGGGACTCACGGTAGTCCATTCCACCGGTTTAGGGGATAAAAAAGAGATCGGAATGGATTACTTGGCCCAGGAAGGACTGGTAAAACGAGACATTGCTGGTCATCTTGGTATGGCTCCTGCTATGGGAAAACTAATTCTGGAAAACAAAGTGGAGGCCTACAACTTTCCTCAAGGGGTTCTTTCCCACATGTATTCAGCGGTTGCTGCAAAAACCCCAGGTGTGATCACCAAGGTGGGATTACATACCTACATCGATCCCCGATTGGAAGGGGGTAAGATGAATGAAATCACGAAAGAAGACCTGGTTAAAGTCATTCAACTGGAAGGGGAAGAGTGGCTCTTCTGGCCTAGATTTCACTTCGATGTGGCTTTCGTTCGGGGAACAACAGCGGACACAAAAGGGAACATCACGATGGAAGAAGAGGGGGCTTTCCTAGAGGCGACCACCATTGCCCAGGCTGCCAAAAACTGTGGAGGAATCGTAATCGCACAGGTGAAATACCTTGCACAGGCAGGGACACTCAATCCCCATCTGGTGAAGATACCAGGAATTTATGTGGACTATATCGTCGTGGATCCCGAACAGAAACAAACAGCTATCGATTTCTACAACCCTGCCTTCTGCGGGCATGTGAAAGTTCCCCTAGAACGAATTCCGCCCATACCCTTGGACGAGCGCAAGGTCATCGCTCGTAGAGCTGCAAAGGAACTATTCCCCGGGGCTGTCGTGAATTTAGGGGTAGGGTTACCTTCAGGAATCGCTTCGGTGGCTACGGAAGAAGGGTTCATTGATCAATTTACCCTAACGGTTGAACAGGGACCCATTGGTGGCACCCCGGTAGGCGGAGTAACCTTCGGAGTTGCTTACAATCCTGAAGCAATCATTCCCATGGACGCTCAGTTTCGGTTCTACGATGGTGGAGGTTTGGATGTAGCCTTTTTAGGAATGGCTCAAACGGATCGAGAAGGAAACGTGAACTCCAGTAAGGTTGGGGGTATGTTAGCAGGCTGTGGTGGGTTCATCAACATCACCCAGAATGCCAAGAAGGTCGTATTCTGTGGAACTTTCACAGCTAAAGATTTTCAGTGTCAGGTGGGAGGAGGTAAACTACATATTCTTTCCGAAGGGAAGGTGAAGAAGTTTGTTCAGGCGGTACATCAGATCACCTTTAGTGGAAAATATGCTCGGACTAAACATCAGAAAGTCCTGTATATCACTGAACGAGCAGTATTTTCTCTGGAAGAGGATGGAGTGCATCTGCTGGAAATTGCTCCGGGTATCGATCTAGAGCAGGATGTAATCTCCCAAATGGAGTTTAAACCAGTCATAGATCCTAACCTTAGGACCATGGACAAGGAGATATTCCAATGAGAACCGAAGCTATCCTTACGATGCAGGAGGGATGGGCAGAGATCCTCCTGCAAACCGACCCTCCCGACAAACCTCCCACGATAGATTTTTCCCTTCTGGATCAATTGGAAACCCATGTTGGACGGTTAGAGGAGGAACCTTCCTGCAGAGCACTTCTAATTAAAAGCAGTTCCTCCAAATACTTTGTAGTAGGGGCAAACCTGGAAGCGTTGAAACAAATCACCCTTGAAAGGATTCCCATCTGGATCGAACGGGGTCACAAGGTTTTCAATCGAATTGAGTCCCTTCCTTTCCCCACGATTGCACTCGTGGAGGGCTATGCTTTAGGGGGAGGTTTGGAGCTATGCATGGCCTGCGATTTAATCTATGCCTCCCAAGGAGCACGTTTGGGACAGCCGGAAGCAGGATTAGGGTTCATCCCTGGGTGGGGTGGATGCATCCGGCTGGCTGAAAGGATTGGTTGGGCCAAAGCAAAGGAGTTGATCTATACGGGAAGGATTGTAGAGGCAGAAGAAGCATACTCCATTGGTTTGGTAGATTTCCTTGGCACCCCGGTACAATTGGAAGAAAAAGTTCGATCCTCTCTGGAAGCCATTAAAAAGAATTCCTCTGTTTCCATCACGATGGCAAAAAAAATCTTAAACGCCCGGATAATGGGGAATCGTGCCCAGGGGGTACTGGATGAGACTATGGCTTCGGTAGTGTGTATGGCCACCGGGGATACAGAAAAACGGTTGAAGGAGTTTTTTGAAAAACGACGATAACAACCAATGGTAAACAACAAACAGGAGGAACCCTTGCCCAAAAAGCTACCAGAGTTCCAGAGATCGCGTGAATCCCGCAGGTCTTCAATAATCTAAGGATCTATGATAGAAACCTTTCCATGCGAATAAAGGAACTACTCTCACAACCCCCACAGGGGCAAACGGTTACTGTTCAGGGTTGGGTTCGAACCAAACGGGATACGAAAACAGTATGCTTCCTCGAAGTATACGATGGCAGTTGTTTCAGGACCCTACAGGTGATCGTGGACAAGGAGAAAGCGGGGGATTTGCAGAAAGAGCTAGATCGTTGCTCCACCGGAGCTAGTGTGGAAGTCGAGGGGCAGATCGTTCCTTCCCCTGGCACAAATCAGAAAGTAGAACTCTCAGTTTCTGGTTTGAAAGTGATCGGGGAAGCTCCCCCCGATAGTTATCCCTTACAGAAAAAGAGACACTCCTTCGAATTCCTCCGAGAGATCGCTCACCTTCGACCCCGCACCAATACCTTTGGCGCAGTCACCAGAGTTCGAAATACCCTTGCCTTCGCAATTCATCGATACTTTCAACAGAATGGCTTCTACTATATCCATACTCCCATCATCACTGGAAGCGATGCAGAGGGTGCGGGAGCCATGTTTCAAGTCACTACCCTACCCCTGGAGAAAGTGCCCATGGTTGATGGTAAGGTGGACTACCGGGAAGATTTTTTCGGTAAAAAAACAAATCTTACGGTGAGTGGTCAATTAGAGGCAGAAGTGTACGCTACCGCTCTAGGAAAAGTCTATACGTTTGGGCCTACCTTTCGAGCGGAAAACTCTAATACCACTCGGCATCTAGCAGAGTTTTGGATGATCGAACCAGAAGTAGCTTTCTGCGACATCCATGGAAACATGGATCTGGCGGAAGATTTTTTAAAGTTTATCCTTTCAGCTGTACTCAAGGAATCCGCAGAAGACATGGCTTTCTTTGAAGAACGGATTCAACCAGGGCTTCTTTCCGGGCTACAACAGGTAATAGATACTCCTTTTCATCGGATCACGTATTCCGAAGCCATTGAACGATTGGAGAGGTCAGGAGAATCCTTCGAGTTCCCGGTGAAGTGGGGAATGGACCTGCAATCGGAGCATGAAAAATACCTAACCGAAAAGATCTTCAAAGGACCTGTGATCGTTACCGGCTATCCCAAGGAGATAAAAGCGTTCTATATGAAATTAAATGAAGATAACCGAACCGTGCGAGCCATGGATGTTCTGGTTCCCCGACTGGGAGAGATCATAGGCGGCAGTGAAAGGGAGGATCGGTACGAGGTTCTCCTGCAACGAATACGGGAGATGGGGTTGAACGAGCAGGATTACTGGTGGTACCTGGATTTAAGGAAATATGGGTCCGTTCCTCACTCTGGTTTTGGTTTGGGGTTCGAACGGTTGGTGCAGTATGTAACCGGCATGGGAAACATCCGAGATGTGATTCCTTTCCCACGCACGGTAAAGAATGCCGAGTTCTAAAATTGGGGAGGAAACCCTTTCACTTCTAAGATTTTAAAGGGTACCGGGCTATCTTTTTTACCAAAGCCCCTAGTTCCTTGCACCGTTGTTTCACTTCTTCGTACTCTTTATCCGAAGGGGCTCCCTCAAACTCTACGGGGTCCAAGAATTCCCACTTGTACTTGGCCGTGATTTCTCCCAATTCCTTCGCAGCCCCTCCAGACCATCCATAGGAACCGAAGCGGAATACCCGTTTACCAAACACTTTCTTTCTACCCAGATCATCCAGAACATGGGCCATGGGCGGAAACATCCGGTACTCGTAGGTAGGCATTCCTAACACAAGACCCGTTGACTTCCATGCAGAAGCAAGAATATAGGAGACATGGGTCTGGGGTATCTGGTAGACCTGCACCGGTACTCCTTCTTCCTTCAATCCCGAAAGAGCTGCCTGTACCAGCTTCTCTGTGTTTCCGTACATGCTTCCCCAAATGAGAGTCACCTCTGCCTCTGCAGGCCCTTCTGCATAGGACGCATACCGAATGTACCGATCGATGATTACCTGAGGATTTTTCCTCCATACGATTCCATGACTGGGAGCGATAACCTTCACCGCAAGGCCTGATAACTTCTGAATTGCTCGTTCCACGAATACAGAAAAACTTGCAACAATATTGGCATAGTACCGCAGGCTTTCTCGTTCATAAAACTCATGCTGGGCAGGGGAGAGTTCATCATCGAACACCTCTGCACCCACGCTTCCAAAGGAGCCAAACGCATCACAGCTAAACAGTACCCCTGAACTAGGTTCAAAGGTTACCATCGTTTCGGGCCAGTGCACATTGGGAATTTCTTCAAAGATTAATTTTTTTCCCTTCCCTAGATCGATAGTATCTCCCGATTTTACTCCCCTCACTCGATCAGTAATCTTATAGAAAGATTTAACTAAGTTCGCTCCCTTTGGAGTTGTTATAATCTCTGCCTTAGGGCATAGATCGCGAAAGGTCCTGAGCCAACCTGTATGATCAGGTTCAAGATGGTTGAGAACTAGGTAGTCAATCTGAGGAATAGGTAGACGGATGGAATCCAGTTGCTCCCGCATCCGACTAGGTGCTTCGTCCCAATCTCGAACAAGATCAATTAAAGCTACTTTCTCACCCCAAACCACATAAGAGTTCAGGGACACTCCTTCAGGGATCGGCCACATTCCTTCGAAGAGATCTCCGTTGGTGATGTTTGCCCCTATCCGATAAATCCCATCTGCAATTTGTCGTGCCTGCATAGTGCTTTCCTCTCCAATAGGATACACAAATAGTAACATTTTTTTAGGCCTGTTTCAATGATGGGGGAAAAGACCTTGCCCGGAGAAACCGAATCGTACTACATTCTAACAAGGGGTTACGTGTATGAGTGTAAGGGACGAAATGAATCGTTCGGCCTTGGTTATTGTGGATGTCCAGGTGGATTTTTGCCCAGGAGGAAGCTTGGCTGTAAAGGAAGGAGATACGGTGGTACCGGTGATCAACTCCATCTCCCATCTCTTCCCCTACGTAGTGGCTACTCGAGATTGGCATCCGGAACGGCATGGGTCTTTTGCATCCAGTCACCCTGGTAAACTCCCCTTCCAAGAAGGGGATGTGTATGGAGTTCGCCAAACCCTGTGGCCTGATCATTGCATACAAGGAACCCGAGGAGCTGATTTCCATCCTGATTTGAACTTAAGACCCGTGCGGTGTATCCTACACAAAGGCACCAACCATCGAATCGATTCCTACTCCGCCTTTTTCGAAAACGATCGCAAAACTTCTACCGGCCTTGAGTACCTATTGAAAGGGTTAGGGTTTTTTACCCTCTTTTTTTGTGGTATCGCTACCGATGTCTGTGTCTATTACTCTATCCTCGATGCTCTACGGTTGGGATTTCGGGTGTATCTCATAGAGGATGCGTGTAAAGGTGTGGATCTTCCTGTAGGTTCAGTCCAGAAAGCCCTAAAGGTTATGGAGCAGGAAGGGGCAAGCATAGTCCGATCCTTTGATCTGCGAGTTTAGAAGGCTCCTAATGGTAAAACTTTCCGCTCTTTTTACGGATCTGTATGAGTTAACCATGGCTCAGGGGTATTTCAAATACGGAATGAATGCCCACTGTGTATTCGACATGTTCTTTCGGAGACAACCCTTCGGGGGAGGTTTTTCCATCTTTGCCGGTTTAGAAGATCTGCTGGAAGCTCTGCAGGAGTTTCGTTTTTCTCCGGATGACCTAACCTATTTAGAAAGTCTAGGGTATTTCGAACAATCCTTCCTCGACTATCTAGAATCCTTCCGATTCAAGGGTGAAGTATACGCTATCCCAGAGGGGACTCCTGTATTCCCCATGGAACCTCTGGTTCGGATTCATGGCACCCTTATTGAAACCCAATTGATCGAAGGGATGCTCCTGAATGTTTTAAACTTTCAAACCCTCATTGCCACAAAAACAGCTCGTATCTACCTAGCCTCCAACAAGGGAAGAATCCTTGAGTTCGGTTTGCGACGAGCCCAAGGACCGGACGGAGCCATGTCAGCCAGTCGGGCTGCCTACATCGGAGGCGCAGCTGCCACCTCTAATACCCTGGCTGGGAAATTGTATGGCATCCCAGTGGCAGGCACTATGGCCCATTCCTGGGTCATGGCCTTCGATTCCGAAGAAGAAGCGTTCCATCGGTACGCAGAGCTATACCCCGATCGCGCCATCCTCCTGATCGACACTTTCAACACCCTTCAATCGGGAATCAGGAATGCTATCAAGATCGGGCAGAAACTGAAAACCCTAGGAAAGCCCTTTGGAGTACGATTGGACAGTGGGGACATCCAATACTTAAGTAACGAGGTGCGAGCAGCCCTGGATCGAGCGGGTCTACAGGATGCAAAGATTGCCGTCAGTAACGAATTGGATGAAGAAATTATCTACCACCTGGTGGCTTCAAAATGTCCCATCGATATCTGGGGGGTTGGTACTCATCTTGTGACAGGGGGGGGGGATCCTGCCTTTACCGGTGTATACAAACTGTGCGCTCGTGAAAAGGGAGGGAAACTGATCCCAACCATGAAAGTCTCGGATAATCCTGAAAAATCTACCAACCCAGGAGTCAAACAAGTATACAGGTTTCATGATACGGAAGGGCATCCCTTAGCAGATCTCATCACCTTTGCCGACTCCCCTCCTCCTACCGAGGGTTCTATTGTTTTCCATCATCCTTATATGGATTACCGTCGATTCACCCTGTGTCCAGAAGGACCTGTAATTCCTCTTCTAGAGAAACGGATGGAGAACGGATGCCTCACGACGCCCCATCCATCTCTCCCATCCATTCGAAATCGGGCCATGGAACAACTGGAAAAACTGGATCCTACCTATACCCGCATCCTGAATCCCCATGTGTATAAAGTCTCCATTTCTGAGGAGGTAAAACAGGTCAAGGTCTCTATGATCAACCAGATGCTGTTAAGATCTTCATAGCCCCACTTCAGAAGAGGGACAAGCCAAAGTTCAGAAGGATCGATTTAATCTTCCTTATAAGACCAAACCTTTTTTACCGTTTCTTCTGTAATATAGGTGTCCATGATAGCTACAGCGAACCCTACTGGTTCTATATCGGTTTGAAAAATGGAGTATCGGTTCACCAGGATTGGTTTCTTGAAGTAAAGAGTTTCAAGGAAGGCATTCCCAAATCCCTCGTACGTGGATGCTGGCATAGTCGACAATTCGCTCAAAGTAGGTAGACCCTTCATCTCGAGCTTGATCCCCTCCTATACCAGGGGGAAGATCCTTCCCCATACGATGAGATAGTTCGATAGCTGATTCAATTCCCTTTCTTGCAATGATGCAGGTTGGCTGCAGGAGGAACACGTCCCGTGGTCTAATCCCGAACTCATCCCGTAAATAGACTGTATAGGGATCAATTCCCGGAGGTGGAATAGAGTAGTCAAACACGTTTGGAACGATGATGGAGGAGAGGCCTCTACGAAAACTTAAATTTCTCCTTGCTTCGGTATTGATGGTCACATGTATGATGGGCGGTAGATCCGGTGGGAAAGCCATGGACAGGTAAACGTTCACCGCGCTTACAGAATATCGCTGACGTTCCCATACGAAATCATGATGATGGGCGATAGTGGGTATTCCTGTCTCGGCAATCACTTCAGTGAGGGCAAGGCCCAACGGTATGTTCATGGGAATGGTAAGAGAACGAACCCATAGAGGGCTTCCTTCAAGAGTTTCCGTTTGGCTTGAATTTTGCCTGTCAGAGCTTCTCCCCATGCGGTTCTACCGAAGGATTCCTCCTGTATCTCTAGAATTTTCGGATGATGGAAAAAAGCTTCTGGGAATCACCATCGACTGCTCCGGGTACCAGTCGGAGAGACCTGAAAAGAAATACGTCTCGAATCCAAGGTTTTCAAATACCTTCTCCCATTTCTTCGTTTCCAACGATACCCCATCGATGCCTTGGAATCTATGTGGAAACGAATCCTACCTGTTCGATCTTGCTGATTGTCTTGATCACATACACGGATCACCTCGTTCAAAACTGGTTATGAGATAGTCGGGCTTTACCCTTTCAAATCGAGAGTCCTCCTCGTACAGGCGTACGGATCGAGCATCCTCACAGAACAGGGTTGTCCTAAATCCTACTTGTTGAGGAGCCCAAACGTCATTCTTAAGATCGTTTCCGATGTAGACAGGGTGTTCGGCTGATTGCTCCAGAGAGGATAGGCGTCTATATCGATTGTTTCCTATGGTTCTACCAAACATTGGTCTGATCAATGGGAATACAATCTGTAGGGATATAGAGGTGTTCGTATTGATTTGGAAACTCAATCCCCTGTCGTTTGAAGTTCTCCACCACTGTAGAGATTCGCCGGCCAATCAATCTCTTACCGGCTGTCCAAGGCTCAAGAAAGGTAAAGCCAAACCCTTCCCGAAGACTCGTCGTGATCATACACAGGGCTTCTTTGATCCAATGGAAAAAGGCCCGCTCTAGGTCAAGCTCAAAGGCAACAGGAAGTCCCTCTGAACGGGCAAAGGCTTTCCAGCCTTCATACGATGGGTAATCGGGAGGACTTGAAGGAGGAAGGGGTATACCCAAAATGGATCGAGGGTGGAAAAAAGCAGGATAGAAGGATCGATTCGCCGATATTCTTTCGACGGATGGCCCGTACGGGATACAGAACGAATCGGGGCCGAACACGGTCTTTTAGCTTTGCTTGTTTAGTTTGACCTGTGGATACTTGGGGTGTGATGCTGTAAAGGGATTGTGCACATGGATGAAGTCACACCCAGATGGCCACTGGATTACGCGAGACACCCCTCCTGGTTGGGCATGGTAATGGAGAAAAACGATCCGCAGCATCAATCAAGTATAATAAAGGAACTGTTCTTTAGAAAGGTAGGACACAAAAGAAAATAGACAGGACTGGTTTACAGCTTAGACAAGGTTCATAAAGAGAACAGGGCACCAGACTTGGAGCCCTGTTCTACGATTCGTCTCCTGCCTCTCGTTATTTGGTTTTCACTTCGATTTTCTTCGGTTTGCTAGCCTCTTTCAGATGGAGGGTCAGATGGAGCACTCCATTCTTCATCACCGCTTCAACCTTGTCCCGGTCAATGGTATCATCCAAGGTATACCGCCGTGCGAAGTCGGCATTCCGACGCTCTCGGATGATGAACCTCCCTTTGCTATCAAAGGGGTCCCGTTTCCCCTCGATGATCAACTCATCGTTTTCGATCTTTACATCGAGGTTCTCCTTCGAAACACCAGGCATCTCCAGCCGGAGAATGACCTTACCCCCCGCTTCACAAATATCAGCTACCGGGCTTATCACCCTTCGATTTTTCCCTTCCAGTTCCTTTGCCATACCTCACCTCCTGCATTCTTGGGATCGTTTATGAAACCCTCACAGCAATCTGTTTAGGTTTCACCTCTTCTTTCTTGGGAAGCGTCACTTTAAGAACCCCGTCCTTCATTACCGCTTCAATCTTTTCCTGATCTACCGAATTGGGTAAAGACAAGGTTCTCTGGAAGGATCCGAACCAAGATTCCTGTCGGTACACCTTGGCATCCTTCACTTCCCGGGTATCTTTCTTTTCGCCTTTGATGGTGAGAACATTATTTGCAATGCTCACCTCCAGATCCTTCAAATCAACCCCAGGAAGATCACAGGTTACCACAAAGGAGTCATCATTCTCCACCAAATCGATGGCAGGAGATTTTACCCGATCAAACAGTCCCGTAATCATTGGTTCCATGCCAAACAGCCGATCGAACTCTTCTCGAATCCGATCAAACTCGGCAATGGGATCGAACAGTTCAGTCGGTTTCCATTTAATCAGATCCATAGTACACCTCCTCTTCCATTAGGGTATGCCCTCCAACAGAGGACAGAAACTATTTAGCAATAAATATGCCAATCAGCGCGAAAAACTACGACTAAGAATTGGCAATCTGCCTATTTCATTTAGAAACATAGACTTGTTTAACAACTAATGTTCAATTTCCCTCACATCCTGTTTTTTTCCCTCTTACTCTAAAGTGTATCATTATGCTACATAGGGTCAATAGGCTATCTCTAATAGATCAATTTGACACACTTAAATGTGTGACCATCCCAATGGTTGATCATCTGTTACCAAACGAGTACCATCTCATCCATGATTTATGTTTCTGGCCACAAGAATCCCGACACGGATTCAGTATGTGCGGCTTACTGTTATGCTCGCTTTAAGAACATGGTAGATCCGTCGGGGACCTACCTTCCCGTGCGTTGCGGAGCCCTCAACTCTCAAGTAAAATACCTTTTCCGGTTTCTTAACCTAGAACCACCTGTGCTTTTGCCAGACATTTTCCCCAAAGTAAAAGATGTAGCCCGTAGGGATCCTATAAAAATCGAGGAAGATGAACCTGTCCGATTTGCTATCGATCTATTGGATTCTCACAATATCAGTGTGCTTCCTGTCTTCTCGTCATCAGGAATTTTTAAAGGGATTGTCTCAATCCATGAGATTAGCCAATTTCTCCTTTCGGAAAGTTCGAACCATCGACCAGCTTACACTTTCCGACCGGAAAACTTTCTAAAAGTATTTCCAGGGCGGTGCATAAAGCGCGGTGACTTTCAGGAGTTTCAGGCACCCCTTATGATCGGTGCCATGCCGTATGAAACGAGCATACGAAGAATTGAAGCCCTGCTACCTCAGAAACCTCTATTAGTAGTAGGGTTAAGGGAAGATCTGCTCCAGTATGCTCTCTTAAAGGATCTTCCAACGATCGTTCTCACAGGGGTGGAAAACCCTGCACATCTTCCCCTAGATCTATCCAAGTATCGTGGATGGATATTTATTTCGGACATCGATACAGCAGAAACCGTACGTTTACTCCGCCTCAGTATCCCTGTACGATGCATCATGAATCCCAACCCCATTCAGATAGACGGAGAAGAACGATTTGAAACAGCACGGGATATCCTAGTGAACTCGCAGTACCGAGGCCTCCCGGTTTTCCTCGAAGGATCCTTCTACGGAATCGTAACTCGCAGATGTTTCATCCATCGCCCCACCCAACGATTGATTCTAGTGGATCACAATGAGTTGAGCCAAAGCATCCCTGGAGCTGAGCATGCGGAAATCCTGGAAATCATCGACCATCATCGAATTGCTCCTGAAAAGACCCATAAACCCATTTACATGTATGTCAAACCTGTTGGAAGCACCTGCACCCTAATCTATGAACAATTCCAAATTTTTCACATTCCCATTTCAAGAGAAATAGCCATTCTCCTGTTGGGAGGAATCCTTGCGGATACGGCTCATTTTCGATCCCCTACAACGACAAACCTTGATAAAGAAATTGCTTCTGCTTTAGCACGAATCGGAGGAGTAGATGTAGATTCCTTCGGAAAAGAACTCCTTTCACAGGCTCACGATTTACTGACAGCCGATTTGAGCCAAATTGTCCAATCGGATTTCAAGACCTATGCAGAGTCCGGTATCAAATTCGGCATTGGACAAGTCGAGGTGGTTTCCTTCGATAGTGTAAAAGAGGTAAAGGATCGACTTCTCGCAATCATGGAAGAGACTCGGCAAAACCAGCAGTTAGACTGGGTCCTCCTGATGATCACCAACGTTCCTAAAGAATCCAGTCTTCTTCTCTCGACGAACCATCCGAAACTAGAACGGCTTCTCATCTTTTCCAAGATAGACGAGCATATGTATGATTTGCCGGGGGTTCTTTCCCGAAAAAAACAGCTCCTCCCTGAGATCTTGCAGGTGCTGGAATCCCAATCTCGCTCTAGCGCTTGAGAAACTGCGGTATCCTATGGTACTGTCTCGTTGGAGGTAAGGAATGAAACGACTCTATTTTGCACTACTTTTGCTTCTCCCCTTTACCATTGGAGCCCAATCCTTACAAGCAGGTATTGGAGCAGACTTCTTCACGTACCAACGAACTTTTCTTGATCTCCATGCTACGCTTCTGAAACAGGTGAAACCCGATGTGGAACTATCTCTGGGTGGTAGTTTTGCCCTAGCAACGAGAAATGAAAACGGAACGGTGGAAGCCGATTTTTTCATTCCCATCGATGGAGGAGTGAATTTCCTCTTTCCAGTACAAAAAGAGTTCTCATATCTGGTCGGGTTTGGGCTCACTGCACAGTTCCTAATCGAATCTGAGCGTCGATTCTATATGGGTCCCTTCATGAAGTTGGGCGCTCGCTATCGAATCCATCCCTATATGACCTGGTATCTAGAGGTTCTTCAAGATCTCGTTATTGGAAAGCCCGATTGGATCAACATCTCGACTCGATTCAGTACAGGTATACTGTTCCATTTCTAGGATCCCATGAGACGCTGGGTAGATTCCCTGGGAATACAAAACATTCGAGTCCTCAATGCTGTAGACGCCCTCATTCTATGCTTTCTTCTTCTGGTAGCGATCCTTGTCCTGCTATTCGCCAAGGCAACTCCTTTGAGATGGGTTCTCCCCTGTCTGAATTTACTGGGCTGTCTTGCCATCTACCTTCTGGCAACGCACGTAGTTCGAAGCGAATCCTTAGTTTGGAGGCAGATTCACGCTTGGTATGGGTTCCCTCTTTTAGTGATCATCTATAAAGAGATGTATTGGGCGGTTCATGCGCTTCGAGATACGTTGTACGATACCTACCTCATTCAGATCGATCGCTTCCTTTTCGGTACGGATCCAACGATCGAATTGGCAAAGTTTGCTCATCCCGTCCTCACAGAAATCCTGCAGACTGTTTATGTCATGTTCTACTTTTTTCCCCTTACCATAGGAATTGCCCTAATTCGAAAGAATCGCTATCGGGAGTTCCAGTATGCTTCCTTCTTGATTCTCTATGGATTCTTTGTATCCTACCTCGGCTACATTCTATTCCCGGCCGTAGGACCTCGCTTCACCCTGCACGACTTTTATGCTACGGATCGGGAATTGCCAGGTATTTGGCTCACCCCCTACCTACGGGAGTTCGTCAATAGAGGGGAAGGAATCACCGGAACACATCCCAATGCGGTAGACCTTGTACAAAGGGACGTGTTTCCTTCTGGACACACCCTTATTACTCTGATTACCATCTATCTCTCCTTCCTGTTCAAGAGCAGGACCCGTTTCATCCTCGCTCCTCTAGGTATGGTGCTTATCTTTTCTACCGTATACTTAAGGTATCATTACGTGGCCGATCTCATAGGTGCAGGTTTTCTGTTCCCCTTAATACTAGGGAGTGGGAAATACCTATTCACTACTTGGGAATTATTTTCTCATCCTTCCAGTAGGAATCTTTCAGAACAGAGAAATTGAATAAGGAACCGAAACGCTCTGAGAGAGCCCCCCTCTTCGTTGGAAATGCTGAAAAGACAATTGTCCCGAGGGGATATCTCAAAGGACTCAAGAATGAGGCAGGTCGCTCCGATTCAGGAGTTGCCTGCCTTATCAGATGTTTATTTCTCTATTTCTCCGGCATCACGAGATTTGGAATATAGAGGGAAAAATCAGGTATAAACGTAATGATCAGGAGAACCACGATCATGGTAGCATAGAACGGAAGCATCGCTTTGGTAGCTTCCTCTATGGAGATCTTACCCACAGCGCATCCTACGAAAAGAGCTGAACCCACAGGGGGGGTACAAAGCCCGATGCCAAGGTTCAACATTAGCATGATTCCGAACTGGATAGGACTCATTCCCAATGCCTTTACCACCACCGGATATAGAATCGGGGTAGTAATGAGGATCAAAGGAGCCATGTCCATGATGCAACCCAATCCGAGGAGGAGCAAGTTAATCAATAGAAGAAGAACGGTTCGATTATGCGTGATCCCTAGCAAGGCTTCTGTGGCCATGGCGGGGATTTTCAGGAATGCCAGAAGCCATCCAAACGCACTAGCTGCAGCGATGAGGCTCATAACCATGGCGAGGGTCTTGAGGCAATTTAGGAGAATTTCGCCCATCCTGCGAAGAGGTATTTCCCTGTACACAAAAAAGGTAATGATGAAAGCATAGATACAGGCAACAGCGGCAGATTCCGTAGCAGTAAACACCCCACTGATCACTCCTCCCATGATGATAACTGCGGTCATCATTCCGTAGATAGCGTCTTTGGTGATGATCAATGCTTCTTTCAAAGTGTAGCGTCGTTCCTTTGGGTAATTCCGCTTCACCGCAATAATATAGCTGATTACCATCAACGCAAGGCCTAGCATAACACCTGGGATGAACCCACCTAAGAACAAACGCCCGACCGACACACCTCCTGCGGCAAGAGAGTAAATCACCATGTTGTGACTGGGAGGAATAATAATTCCTTGACACGCTGAAGTGACTGTCACTGCCACGGAATAATCCGCATCATACCCCTTGTCCTTCATCATAGGGATCAGGATTGTTCCGATGGAAGAAACATCTGCCACTGCCGAGCCAGAGATTCCCCCGAAGAACATGCTGGCCAGAACGTTCACCAAAGCGAGTCCGCCGCGAACCCTACCAATCAACAAGTTAGAAAACTCGATGAGCCTCCGAGAAATTCCTCCGGCTCCCATTAGTTCCCCTGCAAGAATGAAAAAGGGAATCGCCAGGAGGGAAAATACATTTACCCCCTGTACCATCCGTTGCACAATGGCCATTAGAGGAATCTTCAAGTACATCGCGGTTAGCACCGACGATGCCACTAGTGAAAAGGTAATAGAAATCCGTAAGACCAGAAAAACGGCAAAGCTACCTAAAAGCAGGACCGTTGCAATCGTTGGATTAGGCATGGGGTTCCTCCCTTCCTTTGATCAGTTCCCGGATGGAATCGTAGAGGATAGGAATGGAAGTGATAGGCATCACGATATACATGATCCCTGCAGGTAGCCCTGTACCGGGGAGAATCGACTGCATAGTAAACTTCGTCAGGATGCTTCCATAGACAAGGAATACTATACCACAACCAAGCATCAGAAGATTCTCCATCTTTAAAAGAAGTTTATCTACCCAGGGTGGTATATTCGAAGGCAGCAAGTTCATGTGAATATGCAGATGGTTCTTCACTCCCATTGCCATGGAAATGAAGGTGAACCATACCACCATTACGAGGGCAATCTCTTCCGACCATCGAAGACCAGAGTTCAAGACATACCGCATGAATACGTTCGCACTAATTACCAAAGCCATGGCTACAAGGAGCACTTTCGCCAAGGATACGATAACCCGATGGAACAGTTCGAAGACTTTTGTGATTGGGTTCATACTGCCTCCCCCAAGTGAAGACAAGGAGCGCCGGGAAAGCCCGGCGCTTACCTATCGATGTAATCCTATCACTGGTTCTTTAAAAGGGGAAGTTCTCCTACTTAACCTCACGGATCCGGCGAACCACTTCCTGAAGCTCAGGAGTTAGTTTGTCATACAGTGGTTTCATTGCCGCTTGGAACTCAGCATTACTGGGAAGCACAGTAATGATACAGCCCGCTTTCCTGGCCTTTTCCTCAGCGATCTTCTCCTCCTTCTTCCATTCGGCAATCTGATAGGGCATTGAGTCCTTCGCTGCCTTCTTTATGATAGCCTGATCTTCCTTGGAGAGTTTATCCATCACAATCTTACTGCCGATGGTGATTTCTGGAACCCGGGTATGTTCATCAAGGGTATAGTACTTTGCTACTTCAAAGTGGCTGGTAGAAATGTAGCTCGGCCAGTTGTTCTCCGCTCCATCCACGACTCCGGTTTGCAGGGCCGAATACACTTCACCGAAAGGCATGGGTGTGGGAATAGCTCCTAAAGCGGCTACCATATTCATCATAAGTTCGCTCTGCTGGACGCGAATCTTTAGTCCCTTTAAGTCAGCCGGCGATTTTATTTCCCGCTTCGAGTTATAGAAGTTCCGTGCTCCCGAGTCGTACCAACAAAGACCTACAAAGTTTGCCTTCTCAATACTCTGCAGGAACTCTTCACCAATGGGACCATTCAGGACCTTCCACATATGCTCCGCATCCCGATAGAGATAGGGCATCTGGAGGGCGTCAAAATGTTTTGCGAAAGCTGCCAGAGGAGAAATACTTACCCGGGTGAAATCAATGGCCCCGAACTGCACCTGTTCGATCACCGCTTTCTCCTCACCGAGCTGGCTAGAATGGTACACGTCGATCTTGATCCTACCGTTAGTCCTCTCGTTTACCAAGCGAGCAAACTCCATGTCTCCGCGCGTGGTAGGATAATCGGCCCTATGGGTTTCTGCCAAACGCATCACAATCTGTTTCTCTGCCGGTTTGGCAGCCGGAGCTTTGGGAGCTTCTTTTTGGCCCCCCGCAAACAGGGCAAACCCTACGAGGAGCAGAACGAGAATACTAATTCCTCTCTTCATACACATCACTCCTTTACCTTAAATTTTTCTAGAATCAGCGTATCCTGGAATTCCTGCTACCGCAACCTTCATGTTTTGTTTTTTTCTTGAAAATCTTGTCCTTTATTTCCCAAAAAAAGAAGAGATCTATACTCCGTTGGGGAAAGGCCTTCCACTCGTCGGAATACTCGAGCAAAATAGTTCGGATCTGGATATCCCACCTTTGCACTCACCTCTTTGATACTCCACCGAGGATCTTTCAATAAATCCTTCGCTTTTTCTACCCGGTAGATGGAAAGGTAGTCGATGAACGTGCTCCCCGTATACTGTTTGAAGCTCTTACTGAAATAAAAACTGGAAAGACGAACCCTCGATGCCATCGATTCGAGGGTAATCTCTTCTCCATAATGCTGGGAAATGTATTCCACGGCTTCATGGATCAAAGCTTCTGTACGAGGAACCGAAACCGAACCTTCTCGCATTCCCTGCCAAACCAACACATCCTCCTCCACGTGGGTCCCCTGGAGAGCGGACTGTGCCTCTCGAAATGCCCGATGGATCTCTTCCGGTTGCGTAAAGCGATGGGAAATCCCAACGCGTAAGGGAAGACCAAGATCTTTCCGTACCCCTGTAGCCAAGCTCTGGAACAGGTCCTGTATTTCCGCCTCCGACGTGTATTCTCTCGAAGAATCTGTTCCAGGAAGAATCAACACGTAGAACACATCCTCCTGTTCGTGCACCAGGAAGCGAATCATCCTTCCTTCTAATTCCCGTTTTACTTTCAACATGCACCGACGCTTCAAAAGGAGGCGTTGCTTAGAAGATTCAATCCGAATGGGGTACTCTTCGTAAGCTACCTGAAACACAGCTAGAATTCCCATAGAGAAATGGATCTCCAATGCTTCGAAATAGGTTCGTACAGTTTCAGCGGGCAGGGGCCTTTGGAGAAGAGTAGCAAGAAGCTCGTTCGTGAATAATTGGGAAACCTGCTCCAGCCGATCCTGGCTCCTCCGCACATGTTCTTCCCGCTTGCGTTCCTCATCCAATCGATGGGTTACTTTTTCGATCACTTCCAAAATTCGTTCGTCCGTAGCGGGTTTCAGGATAAAATCATCTACCCCGATTCGTATCGCTTCGTGGGCATATTCGAACTCATGGTACGCAGTGAGGAACACGATTCGAACCTCTGGATGGATCTTTCGTAATTCCCTTGCAGCTTCCAAACCCGTTAACCCCGGCATCCGAATGTCCAAAAAAAGGATATCGGGTCTTTGACGACGGCAGATTTCCAGGACCTGACGACCATTCTCCGCATCCCAGATCTGGTCTATGTTAGAGCAATTTTTATTGATGATGAGACGGATCGCTTTCCTCTCGAACTCTTCGTCATCTGCTACGAGAAGGCTATACATGCAAGGGCTCCTTCTCTCCTACCGACTTCAGTTCTCCCTTCCCATTCACGGGGAGGCTGATCCAAACCAAGGTTCCTCTACCTCTCTTACTGTAGATCTTGAACTCCTCCTGAGCATCGAAGAATATCCTAAGACGAGCTCGTACATTCTGTAAACCAATTCCTCTACCCGATTCCTTTGTTTTCCTTTCTTTCTCTCGAAGTTCCTTGAGTAAGCGATCATCCATTCCTAGCCCTGTATCTAATACCCGAATCCGGATACGGTCCCGAAACTGACTAATCTTGATACGGATGACTCCTCCTTCTTCCTTAGGTTCCAAACCGTAGATAAGGGCATTCTCTACCAAGGGTTCCAGGGTAAAAGCTGGGATCGAAACTTGTTCCACCTCTGTGGTACACTGACGTACATACCGGATCCGGTTTCCAAACCGAAGAGTCTGGATCCGCAGGTACTCTTCCACGAAATCCAACTCTTCCTGGAGGGAAACACAGGGACCATGTTTCCTGAAACTATAGCGAAAAAGATGGGATAGGGATCGTACGAGTTCCGCGGTGCGATGGGCTCGTTCAAAATCGGCAGAGCGGGAAAGAAGGTTCAAGGTATTGAAGAGAAAATGAGGATTGATCTGGGACTGCAAGTTGAGATACTGGGCTTCCTTCAACGAACGTTCCATATCCACGTTTCGAAGCTCCTCGGCATGAAGCCGCTTTTCCAGTTCTGCCTTGTCCTGGAGCTCTCGAAACATCCTCTGAATATTTTCCCGCATTCGATTGAACGAAACTTCCAGAATCCCTACCTCATCCTTGGAACTAACAGGAACAGGGGGGGTATTCAGATCTCCAGAAGCCATCCGTTCCGCAGTGACAGCCAGTCGCTGAATGGGTTTGGTCAGGGAATTGGTAAATAGGATGGCAAACCCAATGGATAGGAGACTGATGAAGAGAAAAAGAATTCCCATCAGGGTGCGGGATTGATCGACTCTATTCGTCAGCGCCTGATAACTCTTGTTCCCTTGTGACAATCGAATGTTCAAGAGTTGGGAAGTATACCCTTCTAGATAATCTGCTATCCGATCCGCTGCATAGTAGGGGATAAAAGAGGTAGAGACCCCTTTCTGCTTTAACTCGATGGCTTCCATGTACTTCTGCAGGCAAACCCCTTGCCCGTTCCGTAACGCCCGGAGAAGAAAATACGTTTCCAAAGAAGTGTTCGATTGGCGATCCACTCGTTCCAGGGTCACGTTCAGTTCATCCTTCAGAGACATAGCTTGCTGCAGACTTTCCAGGGAACCTTCTCGAATAAATCGATTCATCGAACCCCGAAGGGAACGGAGTTCTATCAGGTATTGGTTCATGGTGAAGTAGCTATCCAAGTTCGACTGAAACTCATCCAATAGAATGGAGAGGCGATACTGTGAGTATAGATTGAAAAAACTAATGATGCTAATGATAGCAGCGAAGAAGGAGAGTTGCTTGTTTCGTATAGTCCAGAACATCCCTCCCTCACAGATCAAACCAGTTCACCAATCGTCCCCCACGAAAGTACAGTTCAAACCAATCGTACTCCCAGTACTCATCCGACGGGGTTCGCTTGATGGTGCGTGGCTCTTGAAACAGGGCTAGTACCTCGGATTTTGTCATGCCCACCCGCAGTTTCTTCAATTCCTTTGGACGGTAAGTAGGTTCGGCCCAGGATATACCTCGACTCTGTTCTTCTGTCCTGCGGGGCATTGAAGCTTCCAGCACTCCAGGAGTGACAGAAACGCATCCGATGGCGTGAAATAAGAGTAGAATACAAAACCCCAGCGTATAGATAGCCCGAATCATATAGGCAGTATACACATAACGAAGACCAGAATCTATTGGAAACGCATGGTCACCGTTCTTCCCATTGCATTACCAAAATTCCAACCACAACAAGGGCAGCAGTTTCGGTACGTAACACCCTAGATCCCATCCGACAGGGAATGAAACCATTCCGGATGAAAAGGTCCAACTCTCTCCCTGACCATCCCCGTTCAGGACCTATGGCAACCCTCAACACAGGAGGACCATCGTTCAAGGACATCCATTCTTTCTGTATCGAAAAGAGGGATTCCGATGCCCCAGGGTCTAGTACAAGGTTTTTTCCCTCTTCCGACCATTCGCGAAGGCCATGTTCCACATTGGGATACAGTTTTACGATAGGAAGGATGGTGTTTCCTCCCTGCTCCGCTCCTTCCCGCAGGTATGTTTCGTACTCTCTGTTCTTCCAGAGGGAACTTTGTAAATAGGATCCTTCGGAAAGATCCGCTTTTACCAGATAGATTCCTTTTACACCTAGAGCCGTTAGATCCTTTAACAGTCTTCGGGCAACAATAGGTCGCATCGCTCCTAAAAGCACTTCAATGGGATAGGGGGAAATGGGTTCCTCAGTAGGTAAAAATCGGTATCGAAGGAATTGTTCAGATAATTCCAGTATCTCTAGAGTTCCGATGGGGCCATTCACGACCCCTGCTTTCAAAGCACTTCCCACTTTCCCACCTAGAATCCTGTAAATATGGGTATATCTACGATCTTCTTTATGGAAAACACCGAAGGTGCTTGGAGAATCGAGAAGAATGAGGTTCATTCTGGAAGGGAAGGGGATAGGTCTGCCATAACGAGGAATTTTGAAATCTGGTCCAAAGGCGGCTTCTCTAAGCCCAAGAGGGTTTGAAGGAGAAACCCATAGATGGAGGCTAGGATAATTTGAGCGAGTAAAGAGTTCTCTTTCCCTTGGGGTATAATCCGGTTCAACCCATCGAGGATCAATTCTTTCCATTTTGCGTACTCTTGACAAAAACGTTCCCTAAGAGAGTCATCCGATAGGGCTTCTAACATGAGGTAGAAATGGATCTGTCCCCGGCTCTTGGCCCGAAGGATGGTATCGAAGACAATCTTTAGGATTTCCTCAGGAGAGACGTCCTCCTTGCTTTTTTCCACCCACTGGAAGATTTTCTGAGTCATGTGGTTCATACTCTGTTCAGCGATATCGAATACCAAATCATGTTTCGATGGGTAATAGTAATAAAGGGTACCTTTACTGATCTTCACCGCTTTGGCGATATCGGAAAGACTAATATTGGAAACACCCCTTTCTTTCATGAGCCTAGCAGCTGTGAACAGGATTCGTTCCTTGTTGATTTTTGTGGTTTTCTTTTCCTTTCGACCCATTAGGCTCGAGTATATGCCCCCTATGAAGGGGTGTCAATCATTCAGCCATTGGCCGATTCAACACCATCATCCTTAAAAGGAAAATAGGATTTCTACCGTGCCCTTTACCCAAGGATCCTTCCGAGAGAAAGCTCCTACTGTGCCTGTGGCAGGTAGGAAAAAGCCAAAACTAGAACGGATCTTGACATCAGAGTATAGATGCCATTCCGATCTGATATCTAGCTCAGGACCAAGGAATCGATCCGTTCGATCCAAAGGATCTATGCCAGATTCTGAGATAGGGCCTCCCGTGGTGCGAAAGAAAAGGAACGCTTTTCCCTCAAGCCAGAGCTTTCGAAGGGGGAAAAGGCCTCCTCTCAGTTGAAGAAAAGTAATGTTTGCCAGCAGTGGAGAAAAGGCTACTCCCGTTTCCCGAAGACTTATGGGTAGAAACACACTCGCTTCGCGGACCGTAGCCCCATCATAAATGGAAGTCAAACGATCATCTCCCGAAGCGGATACAAAGACGCCCTCGATTTCCGTCCTATATCGATCGTTTCCCCTCCATTGGAGGGAAGCTCCGTACATTCCTGAGAACACCCTAGAACTTACCCCAATGAATCCAAGGCTCAAATACCCAAAAAGGGATAGTTGGGTATTTTCCAGAATTTTGCCCTTACTACCCAATCCCACGTAGTTTGTATGGATCCGATCCGTTCTAGCGGGAGGGCGACCCGGCGCATCGGTTCTCAAGTCTTGCTGGGAAACGATGGATAGATATACATCCTGAGCAAAAAGAAGTTCCGGAAAGGTAAAGGTACCCATCTCGACCAGTCGCGGTGGGGTATAGGTAACGGAAGAATCCTCCGAATCCAACACATCAGATTTTGAAAGGTAGATTTGGGAGACTTGCCGAGGTTGCCATCCTGTATACCCTCCGGATACCTCTATCTGGGTGAAGGGGAACTTCCATTGAAAAGATGCCCCATCCACTCGGTGGGCGAAAACATACGTAGAAAAATCTGAGAGCACCTGCCGTCCTCCCTTAAAGACAAAGAGGGAATCCAACTCTGGGTACCTTGGCAGGCGGACCTGGATTAGCCCCTTTTCTAGGTCTAGTAATCGTGGGGAATCCAACGTGCTTAGAAAACGAGCTTGCAGGTCTAACGACACAGAAGGCGAGAGGTTTGCCCGGAACCAAACGGAGGGTTCTCCTTCAAGAAGGGCTCCATCTCCTGGCCCCTCCCATCCAAGAAGAGCTCGGACCTGCCCCCCAAAATCCAGCACTTCTTCGGTTGAAACAGATCCGATGGCAAAGCACCAGAACAGCCCAACTAGGAAAATCGATGGAAATCGATATTTCATCCTTTTATACTAACGGAAAAAATTGCACTTTTCAAAGGGGAAATGATAGATTTCGCTAGCTAGAGCGGAACAAAGGTCTTGTCTCCTCCAAATACTCCTGGGATTGATGCCTGAAATAGGTATTGTATAATGATGCGTATTCTCCACCCCTGGAAAGCAACTCTTCATGAACCCCTTCTTCCACGATTCTACCATGATCCAGTACAATGATCCGATGTGCATTCCGAACAGTGGAAAGACGATGGGCAATCACGATGGCGGTTCTTCCCTTCATAACCGCAGTCAATCCTTCCTGAATTTTGGATTCTGTGAAGGGATCCACACTAGCAGTAGCCTCATCTAGAATGAAAATCCTTGGATCCTTCAAGAGAATCCGTGCCAATGCGATCAGTTGTCGTTGACCATACGAAATTCTACTTCCCTGTTCACCCACCTCTGTATCCAACCCCTCCGAGAGATCTTCCAGCCACTCCCCTTTAGCAAGACGAAGGGCTGCCTGTAACACGTCACTATCGGATGCTTCGGGCAGACCATACCGTATATTCTCTCGAACCGTCCCTCGAAATAGAAAGGGATCTTGAGTTACATACCCAATCTGTTTCCGATAAGAACCTAAGTCTAGCGATCGAATATCTTGATCATCAATCAGGATTTTTCCCCCTTGGAACTCATAGAAGCGAGCCACCAGTTTCGCTATACTGGATTTTCCCGCACCTGTATGCCCAACTATGGCCAGGATTTCCCCCGGCTCTATTCGCAGGGAGAAACCGTCCAATACCCGTTCCTTGTCATTGTACGCAAATACCACATCCCTGAACTCGATTCTTCCTTTCAAGCTCGGTAGAACCACGGAACCGTTCTGTTGCAATCTTTCTGGATGGTCTATCAGAGCGAATACCCGTTCTGCGGCGGACAGTCCATCCTGCAACTGACTCCAGAAAGAAGCGATGTTCAACAAGGGCCACCAGAAGAACCCTACCGCCTGCATGAAAAGATACCAATCACCCACACTCAGTTTACCCCCAAACACGGCAATGGCTGCCACATAGGCTACCAACGCGTTTGCCGATCCCGAGGTAATTCCCATGATGGGGAAAATCGTATTCAAAACGATTCCCCTTCGCCATCCCACCCTGTACGACAGTTGATTGTTCTTTTCAAACGTTTCATAGAGGGCTCGTTCTTTTCGAAACGCCTTGGCCACCATGATCCCGGATACGGATTCCTGGATCTGCCCATTGATCTGAGCATTGGCTTGTTTTGCTTCCAAGGTCACCTTTCGGGCGATTTTCCGGAAAGATAGGGCGATTCCTGCCGCTACAGGTGCCATTCCAAGCAGGATCAGGGTCAAGGTGGGATGCACTGAATAAAGGAATCCTGTTAAGAGAAGGATCATGAGGAATTGACTGAAGAACTCGGCTGTCAGAGTAACCACATTGGAAAAATCCTGTGTATCCGATACGATACGACTCACCAACTTCCCCGTTGCCTGGGTGTCAAAGAAGGACAGGTCGTGGGACAGGGTCCGTTCGAATACCCGTTTTCGAACATCGTAGACTACTTGGCCTACTATGATGGTAATGAGACGCTCATGCCCATAATTAAACACCCAATTCATCCCCCCTAACGCAGATACGCCTAAGGAGGCTCCTATGAGTATTCCCCACGTTGGGGTAGTAGAAACCCAGTCGATGACCTTGGCAATAAGAATGGGGGAAAGGGCACCGACTAAAGACATACAGAGGAGAGCCAACGCAGTAAGGAGCAGTTTCCCCAGGTAGGGTTTAAAGAACTCGCCTATTCTGCGAACTAGTTCCCTGTCGGAGTAGGTTCGATCGTACGACTCCGTTTCCAACCCGTCAAGAATGAACCCCATATACCTTCCCTTTAGGTAGAATCGAAAAGATCTTTCGGTACTCGTCTGAGCCTTCCATCAGTTCCTCATGGGTACCCTGAGCCACTAGTTCTCCCTTTTTCAATACCAAGATTAGATTAGCCCATCGGATCTGACTCAGCCGATGAGTAATGATGAAGGTCGTTCGATGGCGACTCGCATTTCGAATGGCTTTCTGGATCTCATCCTCGGTGCGACTATCAATGGCGCTGGTAGAATCATCTAGAATGAGGATTCTAGGGTCCGTCAAAAGGGCGCGAGCAATAGCGATACGCTGCCGCTGTCCGCCCGAAAGCATTACTCCCCGATCTCCTACCAACGTATCATACCCATCTTTAAAGGAACAGATGAACTCGTGCGCTTGGGCAAGTTGTGCTGCTTCAATGATCTCTGATTCGGTGGCATCCTCCCTGCCAAAGGCAATGTTTTCCCGAATTGACCGGGAGAATAAGAACACATCCTGTTCGATGAAGGCGATTTGAGAACGTAAACTTTCCAAGTTCCAGTCCTTCGCATCGATCCCATCTATTCTTACGCTTCCCACCAAGGGGTCAAAAGTCCGATTGATCAGTCTCGTGAGAGTAGTCTTCCCTGCTCCTGTTCCTCCTACGATGGCGACAGTCATACCAGGTTGAATAGCAAAATTGATCCGCTTAAGGACTAGCGCTCCATTGTATCCAAAAAATACCGTATCGAACTCAACGGCTCCCTCGATCTTCTTACGAGTACCCTGTAGGTTTTGATCCAATTCAGTTTGGGTGTTGATAATTTCCAGGATCCTCTTCGCGCTGGCCAATCCGTGCTGGACAGTATTGAACGAAAATAAGGATATATAGGTTACAAACCGAAAAGTATTGAAGAGACCCATAAAACCGATCACGGTCCCTAAACTGATCGCCCCTATCTTCCATAAGTACAGCCCATGAAGAAGACTCAAGCCCCAGGATAAGGCAAAAGCAAGCATGGGCCAATAACGAGCCTGAATGATTCCTTGCTGAATGAAATAGTCTCTAAATACCCGAGCATCGGAAAGGAATTTTTCCAATTCGTATTTCTCTTGTACGTTGGATTTTACCGTAAGGATGCCGGATAAGATTTCTTCTGTCTCGGCACTGAGCTTCCCGTTCTGTTCCTGTTGAGCCAGGCTAACCGGTTCCAACCGACGGTTGTAGTCCAGGAGGGTAAAGACAAGAACAATCGTAAATAAAACGGGAACAATAAGCAAAGATAGATGCAACCGAGCAATCATGATCATGGGTATCGCATAGGCCAGAAAAGAGTCAACGATCAGCATCAAGCCCGGACTGAACATTAAATTCAGAGCATGTACATCGTAGGTAGCCCTCGACATCAGATCTCCAACCCGTTGTTTCCCATGGAAGGTTTGGCTCTTCTCCAAAAGGGAAACGTAGTATTCCTCTCGACAATCCCGTTCTATTCGCTGTGCCAAGGTTTCTACGCTGTAGTTCCGTACAAGACCGGTGAGCCCCTGTAGGACCGCAGATGCAACGATCACTAGAACGAGGGGTAAAAGGGCATTCCCCATTCCTTTCAGTACTTGGTCGAAAGATTTTCCAATGTAAAGCTGAATGTTCCCATAAGCTGTATTGTTCACGATGGAAGCCAATACCATCAGAATTGGCAGATGGGGGTACCGAAGAAGATGGGAAAGGATCCAATGGATGGGAGATTTCCTGTTGTAGGGATGCATATATTCCACATGGAATTCCCGAAGCACAGTTTCCATACGATGGAATATACTTTAAACCCTCGGTAAAGAAAAGTTGCCTTGATTTCTGCGGGAAAACCATGTATACAGATTTCTATGCAGCAAGTGTGGGCGTTCCTAAATCAGTATGTAACCTATGCACCCCTCCTCGTGTTTATCCTCCTGCTCCTAGCGGGTTTGAACCTTCCTCTGTCTGAGGACCTCATCATCATTACGTCGGCTTTTTTAGCTCGTTCCAACGAAGAATTAACGTACTATTTTTATCTAGCCCTGCTTGCAGGTGTGATCATCAGTGATCATATGGCTTACTGGATAGGGAACCGTATTGGTCACGGTCTGCATAAAAAGTACCTCCATAAATTCCTAAGTCCAGCCAAACTGGAACGCGTACATTTCTACATCAAAAAATATGGTATCTTTTCCTTCATCGTCTGTCGTTTCATCCCCTTTGGGGTACGCAACACTCTTTTCATCAGCTCCGGGATTATGCGGATGAAGTATGGACTTTTCACCTTGTTTGATGGGATTGCAGCCCTTATCAGTGTGACAACCTTGTATTTCCTCTTCTTCCGGTTAGGTTCATCTATGGAACGACCCTATCGAATCTTAGGGATCGTTCTCTTCGCTCTTCTTCTGATCGTACTCTCCATAGGGATATTCAAACTGTACCGCGCATGGAAGCAGGGACATTTCAATCGTACAGAACATTCGGATCCCATTCCATAAAAAATCAACATCTCACCCTATGAAAATCTGCTCTCCCTTAGATAATTCAAGGGCCCTTTTCTTCAAGGGTTGTTTCCTTTTGTTTCGATACGGGGAAGTCTCACTCAAGATCGTGTCATCCAGAATCATGATCCAAAGCCCCTTAAGATTTCTGCCGATTTGAAGGGATGGATGATTTTCCCCACCCAACACAGGTAACTGATAGGGAGGAGTATTGAAGGTTACACAGGAACCTAAGGGTAACGATAGACGTATCGCATTGGCCTTACCTACATGGGAATCCCACACGAGGACCTTAATGGGACGAACTTTCTTCCATAAAATTAAACCCGTACCAATCAGAAGAACTAGGATCAGCACGATAAGTACTCCATAGAGAACGAGGGGCGGTACACCCAGTGACAAGGCCCACCGATGAATCAGAACAGAAGCGCCAGTCAAAACCTGTTCAGGTCTGTCTTGTTCTACCCTCTTTACCTCGGATTCCTTCGTACTTCGCACTTCCTCTATACGACCCAAATATTCTTCCACCTTCACGTTCTGTAACGTCGCATCCGTTTCCCTAAACACGGATCCCTCAACTGCCGATGCGATGTGTTTTGCATCGGTTTCCTTTCCGATACCGATCACGTAAATGTACCATCCTTCTTGGGAGATCTTTTTCCCGATTTCCCTGAATCGGGCATCCACCGAGAGATCCTTTCCAAAGTAGGGGCTCGTTTTAGGCGGAGTATTCTTCCCATCCGTAATGAAGAGAACCTTTACATCCCCCTGCCCTTTCATGTGCGAGAGAAAGTCGAACAGAAATTCTAACGCCATGCCAATATCCGTGAAATCATCCTCAGCCTTCAATCCACGAATACGGTCAAGAATTTTCTTTCGGCTAGAATCGTCCGTAACTCGCTCCGAAAAGGCCTGCCGCGGGTTGTTCCCAAAAAGAATCAGAATCAATTGATCATTGGGCCGAAGGAGGTTTGGGAATAGATCCTGTTCGATATAGGATTGTACCGCTTGGAATTTCTTTCCTTCGTTCATGCTACCGGATACATCCAACACCAATACAACCATCCGTTCCTCTGCAAAGATCTCACCACCCCATACCAGAAAAAGAAATAAACTGAATACAGAAACCCTTCGATGCATAGAACACCCCCTTACAAAACAAGTATAGGTTCCATCAGTGGCATTTCCAAGAAGATTCGCCATCTTTCCCAACCTTCCCTTTTCCATATACCATTCCGGGTATGGTAACGAAACCTATCCACGTGGTAATCGTGGCCCCGAACCAGGGATTGGCGCTTACCGCCCGACAAACGGCCCTTAACTTTTCCGCAGAAGAATCCTGTAAGATCCAGGTTGTGCAGGGAGACCTACGGGAAGGGTTGGAAAAAGCGCAAGAACTTTTAACGAGTGGGGTCGATGTGTTTATCAGTCGAGGAGGTACAGCCACCCTATTAGCGCAACAGTTGGAAGTCCCGGTAGTGGAAATTCGAGTAAGTGCAATGGATGTCCTTCGGTCCATGAGATCTCTCATTGGAACCGCACAACACATTGCCGTTATTGGGTTTCCCAACATCTGTATAGGTTTGTCCAGTGTGGGAGAGCTAGTGGGGTTGAAGATTGAAGAACTAGTTCTCCAATCCGAATCGGAAGCAAAAGAGATCATCCTTTCCGCCTACCAACGAGGGATTCGCTGCATGGTAGGGGATACGGTTTCTGTTCGAGAAGCTCGAGCGATGGGAATGGTAGGCTACCTCATTGAATCGGGTGGGGAAGCCATCCGGAGCGCTTTGCAGCAAGCCATTCAATTGGTGAAAGTGCAAAGGAAGGAACGGGAACGAACCGCATTATTTAAAGCGGTGGTGGATAGTTCCCGGGACGGCATTATAGCAGTGGATTCTCAGGGGGTGATTACTGTCTGTAATTCCCTTGCGGAAACTCTGTTTGGACTGGATGCTAAATCGGTGATTGGGAAACCTGTATCCCATGCTCTCATGCATCCAGCTTTAAGAAAAGTGTTTGCCGAAAAAGATCATCCGGGGGTGGATGTCATCAAAATCCAGGGGAAATCTATTGCGGTGGAACGTTACCCCATTCTTATGGAAGGGGAGCCAATGGGGATCGTGGCATCCTTCCAATCGGTAGGGAAGGTACAGGAGTATGAACTCCAGGTTCGGAACAAGGTATTTCAGCGAGGTCTGGTAGCCCGAGCCACGTTGGATTCCATGATCGCTCGCTCCAAAAAGATGATGGAGGTAAAGGAAAAAGCCCTTCGGTTTGCTTCTCTTGGATCCACCATTCTCCTGTCTGGGCCTACTGGTGTGGGCAAGGAGATGCTTGCCCAGAGTATCCACAACCTCTCACCCCACCGGTTTGGTCCGTTCGTAGCGATCAACTGTGCGGCCCTGCCAGAGAACCTCCTAGAAAGTGAACTGTTCGGGTACGAGGAAGGAGCTTTTACAGGAGCCTTGAAAGGGGGCAAACCCGGATTGTTCGAGCTAGCTCACAACGGAACCCTATTTTTGGATGAGATTTCTGAAATGTCCCTCTCCTTACAGGCAAGAATTCTACGAGCCATGCAGGAACGGGAAGTACTCCGAATAGGGGGGTCCTCCATGATCCGGGTGAATGTCCATATCATTGCGGCTACCAACAAGGACCTCCGAGAGTTGGTACAGAAGGGAGCGTTTCGAGAAGACTTATACTATCGGATCACGGTGCTGACCCTCTATGTACCTCCTCTACGAGAACGCCCCGAAGACATTCCCCCTCTTGCTCTGCACTTCTTGCATCGCCTTGCTTCCCAACATCCGGGTCCAAACACCTTCACTCCCGATGCAATGGAACTGCTCCTCCAGTATTCCTGGCCAGGGAATGTGCGAGAGCTTGCTTCTGTAGTGGAACGAGCCTTCTTTTCCACGCGGGAGCCTCAGATCGATCGCACGATTCTAAAAGAGGCTCTGATTCCTTCTTTTCCAAAACCAGAAACACATCTTTTCGCCTCCAGAACCAGAGATCTCAAATCCCTGGAACTAGAAGCTATCCGAAATGCCTTGGAAGAAGAGGGCTTTCATGTAAGCCGGGCGGCCCAACGATTGGGAATCGATCGTAGCACTCTATGGCGCAAGTTAAAGAGAACAAGAGGGTAATGTTGTATTTTACAACATCTATTGTTGCAGATTGCTACTTTTTCTTCCCCTGCACTTCCCCCTGTTCAATCGGTCCCTTGAAAGGAGTACCGATCATTCCGATAGAGAGTTCCTGGTTAAGGGCAAAGGTTAATTCGTTCAACTGTAACCAATAAGCTCTCTATTTGTGATTTATGAACTAAGCTACGGTTCTGTGCATACTTCCATTCAATTGGAAACAAAGGCACAGTTTTTGCAATAAATTATCTGGAGAACAAGGTGAGCATCTACGTAATTACCGATGACTTAACGGGTGCCAATGATACGGCCGTACAATTCGCGAAAAAAGGTCTCAGAACGGTCGTGTTTCTCGATCCGATAAACGCTAGCCGATTGAAAGAACAGATCGAAGTAATCGTGCTCAACACGGATAGTCGTGCGCTTCCTGTTCCTAGTGCATTAATGCGTATTCAGAGTGCCTTTCATTCCATCTCTCCCTCCGAAACCGATATCCTATTCAAGAAGATAGATTCCACGTTACGGGGGAATGTTGTTCCAGAGGTAGAGGAAGCTCTAACACTTTCCAAAAAGGAAATCGCGATTGTAGCACCTGCTTATCCAAAGAATAAGCGAACCACGGTGTACGGTATCCACTACGTTCGGGGGATTCCTGTAGCAGAGACCGAAGCAGCTTCAGACCCTAGATGCCCTGTACGACATTCCCACATTCCTACCCTATTCCAAACCCAAGGCTCCTTTCCAACTGCCTCCATTCCCCTTGACCAGATTCGAGGGAGTTCTCTGAAAGAAAGAGTTACTAGCTTGGCGGAAAGAGGCAGTCGGATTCTGATCTTCGATGCGGAGACAGATCAAGACCTTCAATCCATTGTACAGGGGGTTTTATCCAGCGGACTTAAGAGCCTCTGGGTAGGAAGTGCAGGGCTAGCTGAAGCTTTGTCAGAGGAGTACTTGACTGCCCGGCTGAATAGTTCTTCCCCACCCCTATCTTTCCTTAAGCAAAACCTGTCCCCCCTTTCCAAACCCGTACTCATCATTTTAGGAAGCATGAGTGAAGTCTCTACCCAGCAGGCAGAAATCTTTGCTCGTTGGGCAGGGATAGAGCCCTACACTCTCGATCCCAGCGAAATTCTGAAGGGAAACTCAAAGGGAATAGAAACATCCCTAACATGGATACATACAAGCCTCAAGGAGGGGAACCATACCCTGCTTATGTCGGATCGCCATAAGGTACCGCTTTTTTCTACCGGATCTTCTGATCCCATCGAGACTCTGTTACATGCATTCCAGGATCTCGGCGCTTCCATTGACTTTTCCCTCTGTTCAGGTCTTATTGTCACTGGAGGAGACATTGCTATGGCCGTCTGCAAAGGAATGGGGGTGCAGAGTATCGAAGTGATAGATGAAACCTCACCTGGTATCCCCCTTGGTTTTGTCAGGGGAGGCAGATGGGAAGGATTACCCCTCGTTACCAAGGCGGGTGCCTTTGGATCCTCGGATGCCTTTATTCTTGCAGGACGTCGAATCAGTTCAATCCCAGGAAAGGAGAAACTATCATGGAACAAGTAACAGTCAGTTTACCCTGCGGATGCAGGGAGATCGATGTGACTCTACCGAAAAAAAATATAATCGGAGTCTACTCCCCTAGGGAGATTCCTCACAAAGAGGATGTGCAGAAGATCCTATGTCGAAGTTTATCGAATCCCATTGGAACTCGCCCCCTCCGAGAACTGGTGGCAGGAAAGGAAAAGGTGGTGATCATTGCCGATGACAATACCCGCCTCACCCCAACCCATTTGATTCTTCCGATCCTTTTAAACGAAATGAATGCTGCGGGTGTTCCGGATTCAAAGATTTCTGTTGTAATTGCGCTTGGGACCCATCGCTTCATGACAGAGGAAGAAATCTTGAAAAAGTTTGGAGAGGAGGTGATCCGCCGAGTTCCTGTATATAACCATCCCTTCAAGGATCCGAAGGAATTAGTGGATCTCGGTACAACGGAAAACGGCACCCGTATACAGGTTAACAAACGGGTGTACGAAGCGGATTTCAAAATCGGTGTAGGAAGTATCGTCCCTCACCATATTCCAGGATTTGCGGGCGGTTCCAAAATCGTTCAACCCGGTGTTTGTGGAGAACAAACAACGGCGGACACTCACCTTCTTTCCGTACGGGCCAAACGTTCCTATTTAGGAATATTAGACAACCCCGTCCGTGTGGAACTCGATATTATCGCCCGAAAAGTAGGTCTCCATACAATCCTAAACACTGTGCTAGATAAGAACGGAGAAGTTGTAGATGCCTTCTATGGGGATGTACAGGAAGCTTTTCGGTTAGGTGTCAAGCGATGTATAGAGGTATATTCGATTCCCATTCCCCGGGAAGCGGATATCGTATTGGCGGGATCTCATCCCTGTGATATCGAGTTTTGGCAGGCCCACAAGACCCTCTACCCTGCCGATTTAGCCGTTAAAGAGGGTGGAATCATCATCGTCGTTACCCCCTGTTACGAGGGAGTGGCAATGACTCACCAGGATATCCTGGAAATCACGAATAAAACAAGTGATGAAATCCGGAGCCTTGTTACCGGCGGCAAGGTCAAAGATGAAGTGGCTGCAGCCCTAGCGATTGCGTGGGCACAGGTGAAGGAACGAGAATCTGTGTATATCGTGTCGGATGGCATCGATCAAAAGACGGCTGAGCTATTGGGTTTTACCTGGTTCCCAACAGCTCAGGAAGCCTTGGACGCTGCTTTTCGCGTGAAAGGATCCAACGCGACAGTAACAGTACTCACTCATGCACCAGATATGCTTCCGGTACTTCCCCATGATCGAACACGGTACGTAGTACCGTAGAAATATCGAACATAAGGAGAAAGACATGAAGAAACTTTGTGCGCTACTATTGGTGCTACTTTTAGCAAGTAGCTTCCTCTTTGCGGGTGGGACCAAAGAAAAACCCGCCGAGGCAAAGAAGTTCACCCTGCGTGTAGGCCACACCCTCACGGACGATTCACACTATGGGGTAGGGTTGGCAAAATTGGCAGAGTTAGCCAAGCAGAAGAGCAATGGAACCCTAGAGATCCAAGCCTTCGGGAATTCGAAACTAGGGAACGAGAGAGACTTGATCGAAGGGGTTTCCCTCGGAACAGTGGAAATGTGCCTCACTTCTACCGGGCCACTCCCCAATTTCTCCAAAGCTTTCATGGTGTTCGACCTTCCCTTCATCGTGCAGGACAGAAGTAAGTTCTATCCCATTCTGGATGGAGAGACGGGACAGAAGATGCTGGAAGCTCTGGGATCCAAGGGGATCAAAGGGATCGTGTTCTATGAAAATGGATTCCGGCACATTACCAATTCAAAACGTCCCATCAATGTTCCCGATGACCTGAAGGGATTGAAGATCCGTCTGATGGAGAATCCGGTACACCTGGAAACCTTCCGAGTCTTAGGAGCCAATCCGTCTCCCATGGCCTTCGGGGAACTGTTCACCGCTTTACAGCAGAAGGTAATGGATGGGCAAGAGAACCCTCTCCTGATCATCAAGACCAGCAAATTCTACGAAGTTCAGAAGTACTTAGCCCTCACAGGACATTTCTACTCTCCGGCGGTCCTCATGATTAATGAGAAACTGTTCAAGAGTATGACTCCGGACCAGCAGAAAGCCTTGCAGAGCGCTGGAGCAGAAGCTCGAGATTTCGAGCGGAATTTCATCATCGAAAACGAAAAGAAGCTAGTGGATGAGCTGAAATCTCTCGGTATGGAAGTTACCACACCTGACAAAGCGGTATTCCAGAAAGCAGCAGCCTCTGTGTACACGAAGTTTGAAGCAGATATTGGGAAAGATTTGATTCAAAAAGTACGCGGCCAGTAGTATACTCATCTCAATTGAATACCGACAAAGTAGAGGCGGAATACCCAGTCCGTCTCTACTTTTTGTAAAGGAGGGTTCCCTTGAAGCGACTGTTTAATCGGTTCAACAACCTGGAAGAAGTGGTGTTGGTTATTCTATTCCCCATCATGGTGGTGACGATTTTTGTAGCCACAATGATCCGATATCTCTCCACCCTTTCCCTCGTGTGGGCAGAAGAATTGGCAAGGTACTGCATGGTATGGATCGGATTCATCGGAGCCAGCCTCGGGATCCAGAAGAACGCCCATATCGGGGTAGAAGCAATCGTGTCCCGGTTACCCGAAAGATACAAACCACACCTCTCCCTCTTTCGTACCTCCGTTATCGTTCTCTTCAACGTCCTCATCCTGATTTTTTCTCTTCAGATCATCTGGTCCCAGATACAAACCGAACAGGTATCTCCTGCTTTGCGTATTCCCATTAGTGTTGCCTACGGAGCCATCCCTGTCGGAATGGTACTCATGATCCTTCGGGGTATCCAAGGATTCAAACAGAATCGATCTTCTTCTACATCCAAGTAGGAGTCAGCATATGGAATACATACTTTTTGGATCCTTTGTCATCCTCCTCGTTCTAAACATCCCCATTGCCATTGCGCTAGGAATGGCAGGAATCATTGCTCTAGTGTTTGGAGATATGCCTACTCCTCCTCTCCTCATTGCTCAGAGGATGTTCACATCGCTAGATTCTTTTCCCTTCATGGCTATTCCCTTTTTCATGCTAGCCGGTGGTTTCATGGAACAAGGCGGGATGTCCCGAAGGTTGGTGAATTTTGCTCAAGCCATCGTTGGATCCCTCAAAGGGGGTCTAGGGATCATCACCATTGTCTCTTGCGCTTTTTTCGCCGCATTGTCGGGATCCAATCCTGCTACCGTAGCAGCGATTGGTTCTATCATGATTCCCGCAATGATTCAGGCAGGCTACCCTATGAGTTTTGCGGCTGCCCTTGCCGCCGCAGGAGGGACTTTGGGTGTCGTCATTCCCCCTAGTATTCCCATGGTAACCTATGGGGTCGTAACCAACACCTCTATTGGAGATCTATTTATTGGGGGACTTTTACCCGGTATCCTTCTAGCCATCGCCCTGATTGGAGTGGTGATCTGGAAGGCTCATACGTTAAACCTTCCTCGAGGTGAAAAGAGTTCCCTAGAGAAACTATGGAAAACGGGTAGAGAAGCGATTCTAGCTCTATTCATGCCTGTAATCATCCTAGGGGGGATTTATGGAGGAATCTTCACCCCTACAGAGGCAGCTGCTGTTGCCGTTGTGTATTCCTTCATCGTAGGGGTATTCATTTTCAAAGAAATCAACTTGGATCGTACGATTCAGATCATCCTAAAGGCATCGGTTAACACGGCGGTAGTCTTTTTCGTGATCGCCACCTCTTCTTCCTTCTCCTGGCTTCTTACGTCCCTTCAAGTGCCTGCAAAGGTGGCAGCCGCCATGCTAGAAGTATCTCGAAACCCCTTTATCATCATCCTGTTCCTGAACGTAGTTCTCCTGTTCTTGGGAGCCATTCTGGAAACGCAAGCCATCATCCTTCTCGTCACTCCCATTATCTTTCCCTTGGCGCAACAACTTGGGATCCATCCGATTGTGTTGGGGATCCTTATCGTGGTAAACACGTCCATCGGTATGATCACCCCACCCATGGCGGTAAACTTGTTCGTGGCGTGTAGCTTGACAGGGCTTACGATCGAAAAAATTTCCCGATCCATTCTCGTATTCCTAGCCGCAGAATTATTGACTCTTATGTTAATCAGTAACGTGCCGTTTCTATCGCTGGGGCTTTTAAAACTTTTGAGAGGCGGTTAACCTTCAGGGGTTTGGGCCCAGTAGGACTTGAACCTACGACCCGCGGATTATGAGTCCGCCGCTCTAACCAACTGAGCTATGGGCCCGGTGAAAAGTGTTATGCCACAAACTAGGCTTGGATGTCAATTCAATCCTTGTCTCATACATCCTTCAAGATCCTGGTCAGGTAAAAAAGAGGCAGGAGCCTGTGAAAGGGTCCTGCCTCACCTTGTATGTTTCTGTCTTTTTTCCAGTGCTCTTGCTTAGCTCTTAAAGCCTAAATAGCAGATCCGCATAACTCGGGAAGGGCCAGCGCTCTTTACTAACCATTGTCTCCAGCTTATCCGCATGCACTCGCACTTCCGACATTGCCATAAACACCTTGTTCCTCATGAACCGAGCATGGGTAAGGATGTCCGAGTGATGTCCTGCCCCTTCTTCTACAAGAGATTCCAATTCATGGGTCTTTTCTTTCAATAGAGCAGCCTCTTCAACCAATGTCCTCAGGAAGGATTCATGGGTCCCTAACGGAAGGGAGGAACTTATATCCCGAAGTCGAGAGATGGTGTCTGCTGTATCCTTGATGAAGGAAAGGACTGCGGGGTAGATCTGCTTGTTCACCATGTTGATCATGGTTTTTGCTTCGATATTGATCTGTTTGATATACCGTTCTTGATAAATAGTATATCTAGACTCGAGCTCTTGCTGGCTGAATACTTTGTGTTTCGTAAACAGCTCGATGGAATACGGCTTCACGATTTCGGTCAACGCTTCTACGGTATTGGGAATATTGGGCAAGCCTCTTCGTTCTGCTTCCTTCACCCATTCAGGAGAGTAGTTGTTCCCGTTGAACACGATTCGTTTATGTGCCCGATACGTTTCCTTCACAATTTTCTCTACCTCCCGCCGAGGATCGGAGGCAGACTCTAACCTATCCGCAAACTGGGATAGCACCTCTGCCACTGCGGTGTTGAGCACCACATTCGGACCGGCTACGCTTTCCGAAGAGGGTACCATTCGGAACTCAAACTTGTTCCCCGTAAAAGCGAAGGGGGAGGTTCTATTTCTGTCGGTAAGGTCTTTGGGAAGTTTCGGCAGGGTGGTAACCCCAATTTCCAGTTTTTCCCCGTTTCGAGCCTCTACCGGTTTTCCGCTTGCTAGCTTTTCCAGAATCTCGGTCAAACTTTCTCCCAAGAAAATGGATACGATGGCGGGGGGAGCTTCGTTGGCCCCTAATCGATGATCATTCCCGCTATTGGCACAGGACATTCGCAACAGAGCCGCATACGTGTCTACCGCTTTCAATACCGCCATACAGAACAGTAAGAACTGGGCGTTTTCATGAGGGCTATCCCCGGGATCCAACAGGTTCATTCCATCATCGGTTGCAATGGACCAGTTGTTGTGTTTCCCCGAACCATTCACTCCGGCAAAGGGCTTTTCATGGAGAAGGGCTGCAAGGCCATGGCGACTGGCAACCCGTTTCATTGTCTCCATCACCAATTGGTTCCAGTCACAGGCTACGCTGGTAACAGTGAAAATCGTAGCTAGCTCGAACTGGTTAGGGGCTACTTCGTTGTGCTGAGTTTTAGCGGAGATCCCTAACTTCCAGAGCTCGTAATTCAACTCTCGCATGAAATCCGCTATCCGCTCCTTGATGTACCCGAAGTAGTGATCTTCCATCTCCTGACCCTTGGGGGGCATTGCTCCAAATAGGGTCCTCCCGGTCAGCATGAGATCTAAACGCTTGTCAAACAGATCTTTCTCCACGAGGAAATATTCCTGTTCGGGTCCCAGTGTCGGAATTACTCGCTTAGAACTAGTGTTACCCAGGGCCCGGAGTACCCTAAGGGCTTGTTTGTTCAGGGCCTCCATCGAACGTAGGAGGGGAACTTTCTTGTCTAAGGCTTCCCCAGTGTAGGAAACGAAGGCTGTAGGAATGTAGAGGGTGACCCCTGTTTGGTCTTCCTTCAAGAAGGCCGGAGTATTTACATCCCATGCAGTGTAGCCCCGCGCTTCGAAGGTAGACCGTAGTCCTCCAGAAGGAAATGAGGATGCATCTGGTTCTCCTTTTATGAGTTCCTTCCCAGAGAACTCCATGATAACCCGACCATCCGGTGTGGGGGAAATGAAAGAATCGTGCTTTTCGGCAGTTAAACCCGTCAAAGGCTGAAACCAATGGGTGAAATGGGTAGCTCCTCTTTCGATGGCCCAGTCACGCATCGCAGCGGCAACGACTTCCGCTACCTCTAGGGTCAACTCCGTTTCCCCGTGTTGCACCCGCTTAAGTTCCCGATAAATTCCCTTGGGAAGGCGTTCCCTCATCAAGGAATCGTTAAAGGAATTAATTCCATAGATGCTAGGAACAGGTGTACTGACGAAATCAATGGAAGTCTTGGACATGTGTTTCTCCTCTACGGTTTATTAGATGATTCAATGCTCATTTATTTTGCAATAATTATGCCAACAAATCCGTTTTCCCCTATTTCTTTCTCCATCAAGGAAATAGATATAAACATTGAGTTACATTTTAGTGGTTTTTTTTCAAGGAAGCTACTAAAATGTATGATTCCGATGTTTGAGCCCACGATCCTGTAGGATATCGAAGGAACAAGGGTTATGCAAGGGGCTTAGCTGGATACACCCGATACTTCTTGACGAATCCCCATGGCCGGTAGGTCATCTTGGCCTGCCTTAGGCCAGGATCTCCCAAATCCTGTTCCCGATTGATGTACAAAATATACTTAGGTAATGCGGCCGCGAAGGCTTGATTTATGAACTGATAGATGCCTTTGTACTTATCCAGGGCTTTTTCAAAGTGCACTGCGAAACTTCTTCCCCGAGCCAAAGTCTCACCCAACGTATAGGCAGCAGGCTCGCCTTCCACATAGTACAGATATCCCTTCAGGTTTAACACATCCATCAACTCCAGCGCTTCCCGAGCTGCCTGATAATCCCCTTCTTCCGATTTCGATTTTCGCCACTCCTCCAACACATAGAATGCATCTTCCAAATGATGTTTCCGCATGGGTCTCTCTTCATACCTGTAATTGTTTAGGAATGCGTTTACCAAGTTCCGCTTCTTATGGTACTGCTTCCCGGGCAGGGTAGCTAAGTGTTCACGTAGGTATAGGTAATCGAAATTGTCCCGGTCTTCCTCTATCGTGTATCCCCACTGTTCCAATTGTACCCTACCTGCATTAGTATCGCTTTCTGAAAGATTCTTTAGATATTCATGGGTTCGGAAGAGATCGGCTAGCAATGCTTCGTCATCGGGTAAACCGCAGGGCAACATGAAAAAACACTTGCCTTCCTTTTCTCCTGAAATTACTGCTGTTTGGTTGGGTAACCAGGAAATCCGATACTTGTAGGTGTTTCGGAATAGGTACAAGCCAGCAAAGGTGAACTCGGAGATCCCATCCTTCAACATGGATAACCGAGGGTGTAGAATGGGGCGCATGGAAAGATCAATGGGTGCAAAGATTGGATAGGAAGGTATGCTCATAGTGATATTAAATTAATATAAATACGAGAAAAGAACAAATTTTGTTCTTTATAGGTTTGCAACAGAATCTAGTTGTTTTATGATCCCAATCTTTAAAAAGAGCTCAAACAAACAAGCGTTAATGGTTTGATGGAACCGGATGGTGTGAACTCCATCGGAATGGATCGCTTCACATTCCAGTTCATCATTTTGCCGATCCAGGATCATAAAGAGATGGAGTAACCCGTCTGTCGTTTCCAAACAGTAGGTTTCCATACTTTAATGTTCGGTTAAGTCAGAGTCGATGATAAGAGTATGCAAAAGAAATGGCTTCTGCGATGGATTCTTTCCCTGCTATTTCTGGGGAATACATGGGCAGAGAGTGTTCTGGTTTCTGCCTTTGGGTACACGGTAGACCTTCCTCCTGGGTGGTCTGTCCTAGATGCCAAAGATCCCAACCTCATTTCCTTTTCGGATCAATCCCGAAAGGCAGTATTTCAGATTGCGGTATTCCCCAAAGATTCATTTTCTACAGCCCATGAGATTCTTCAATTCGCCAAGGATACGTTCAAGACTCGTGGAGACGCTGCCTCTTTCCTATTCAATGGTAGGACTGCCTCCTTCGCAGACTACATGTTCCTAGCGGGGAAATATAAAGCTCGCGGATACTTCGTAGGAATTCAGGGAGAATCCTTAAACTATCTGCTTATCGCGTTTGCTTCCGAACCTGCTTATGATGAATATCACGATGTTCTTCTATCCCTCCTAGACAGCTTTTCTCCCGGCGAGGAATCAAGAAGGGCCCCTGGTCCTATTAGCCAGTTCTATCGGGAGTTTCCGGATCCCCAACCTGTTCAAAAGGAAATACGATTACAGAGTACGACTATCCCTCTAGAAATCGGATCAGGAGAGATAGAGGCCAACTCTGTAGTAATCGAACGGGAGGCTAGAATATTAACTAGGTACACCCAAAATCCTACCCTCTTCCCCGAAGCCTGGAAGAGGTACTACCAGGTAGTGTATCGGGATACCTATCTCAGGTTGAAACCTCTTGCAGACACACTGCTTACTCATCTCCTGAAAAAGGGAGCCTCCCGAAACCAGTTGCCCGCTATCCTACTATCCTGGATACAGGGGTTCTCTTATTCGCGGAAATCAACCCTTTCGGATTTAGCCTCTCCTTTGGAGGTTGCAGTTACTGCTTCGGGAGATTGTGATGCTCGGGCTTTACTTTACGTAGCCATCCTCCGGCACTGGGGGTTCGATTCCATTCTCCTGGTTTCCCATACATACCAGCATGCCCTAGCAGCCGTCGACCAACCAGGACAAGGAGCAAGGTTTCTCTTCGAAGGCAAAGGGTATCTGGTAGCCGAACTAACGGATACGGTACCGCTAGGATTGATCAACAAGAAGATGGCGGATCCTTCCCAATGGATCGCCATCCCATTCCATGGGAACATTCAACCCTAACTCTCACAGAGCCTAAAGTGCTCCCCCCATCTCCCGAAACGCATAGTATACGTTTCCCATTCCCTGTACTTCCAGACGGGAAAGCACCCGATCCTGAGAGAAATCGGGAAAGGCAATCAGGAGGTGAATCTCTCCTTCTCCCTGAGCCAGTTCTTTTAAAATTTCTAAGATTTTACCCTTAACCAGAAGTCTAAGAGTCTCTTTCCGAAATCCCCCTTGCTCTACCGCATGCACATCCGAAGGATTGTAGGGAATCGAAAAGGTTTTCTCACCTTTGGATAGAGCAACCCCTACCACGGAATAGTCTTTCCGTATCACCCAGTACCCATGTTGAATGTTCAGAAAAAGAGAAAGAGTCCCGTCACGCTTCTCCTCGATGGAAAGGTACACTCTTTGGGCATCCAAGGAGGATATACTTGCATCGAAATACTCAATCCTTCCATCCGGCTGTCTCGTCTTAACGAGACCACTTCGAATTTCCAGTCCTTTCTGTCCAGTCTCTAGTGATGGTTTTTCCCTAGAACTAGGTTGAGTCGTGAATCGTAGCTCTTCCAGGACCTTACTCAGGTATTGGTGATCTTCGTTTAACCTGGCAAGATCCCTCTCTAACTGAGCTATTCTATGTTTCCGAGCTTCGTTGTCCTTTGTAAGCTTTTCCCCCACCTCTCGCAGTTCTTTTAATTCCGTTTCGAGGGAACTGATTCGGCCTATCAATTCTTTCTCTTTTCGTCGGAGTTCTGTTTCTTCGTTTTTACATACCGAGAGTTCCTTACGAAGGGAGTCGTTTTCCGCTTTCAGACGATTCACTTCTGTTGTCTGACAGGAGAGAACAAGAATCAGACAACCCAAAACAAGTACCTGTTTCGCCATACCGTCTCCTATCCACAATTTCGGCACGGCCTAAAGATTAGTGAAGGGGGGAGGGAAGGATGGTTTGGAACGATAAGAGATGATTTGGGGTTCCTGTGGGGCACATGAAAAAGCATATCAGAGAGGGCAAAAAAAAAAGGAGAGAAATCCTCTCCTTACCCCTTTAAACCTCCGGGAACCCCCCTCGTGGGAAAATCCCCCTTTCCACCGGTATCCGTGCAAATAGTGTAAACCGGAATCGTCCTGTCGTCAAATAGTTTTTTCCTTTTTTGCCCCCTTGCGAAGGGTTCTGCGCACCGATAGATTGTCCCCTATGGGGACTTTTTGGATACTATACAATGCCGTTCAAGAAACAGACCATCCCAAAAGGAAAGATTGGATCTCTGAAGTAGCGGTAGAAGAAGAAGTCGAAGCTGTGTATGCTCATTTAGAGATCCTTGGGTATCCTTGCAGACGCTATCCCTTAACGGACATCCAGAAGCTTATTCATGACCTTTCCCCCTCTCCCCTACTGATCTTCAATCTATGCGAGGGATTTCAAGGTAATGCAAACAAGGAGATGCATGTAGCAGCTTTATTGGAGCTACTAGGGATTTCGTTCACCGGGAATTCTGCCAAAACTCTTGGAATTGCCCAGGACAAAGATCTGACCAAACGTATCCTCGCTGCCAGTGGGATACCTACCCCCAGGTGGACGGTATACTATCTGTCTCTTATACACATCTGACGCTGC
>JAOABU010000049.1 GCA_026418195.1 Spirochaetota bacterium
CAACATATCCTGTTCCACATGGGTATAGATCTGGGTTGTGGAGATGTCTGCATGTCCTAATAGTTCCTGTACTTCCCTGAGGTTTGCTCCTCCCTGAAGCAAGTGGGTGGCAAAGGAATGACGAAGTTCATGAACTTTACCCTCTAGACCCGACAGCCTCACATAATACTTGAATCGTTTCCAGATGCCTTTCCGACCCAATGGTTGTCCAAATCGATTCAAGAAAATTCGCGAGGTAGATCTGCCTCCTTTTCTACGGAGCAGAATGGGTCTACTCAGTTCTAGATACTGTTTCAACCAGTACTCTGCTTCACCTCCCACAGGCACAATTCGATCTTTTCCACCCTTTCCAGTAACTTTCAACACCCCTTCCCTTAGATAGAGGGACTCCAACGTCAAGGTTGAAGCTTCGGATACCCTCAAGCCACAGGAGTAGATCACTTCGAACAGAGCACGGTCCCGTAATCCTTCGGGAGATTTCGTGTCCATGCTTTGCAATATTCTGTCCACTTGAGGCAGTGAAAACACCTCAGGAATCCGTTTCGAAACTTTTGGTGTTCGTAAAGCATTCATGGGATTCTTAGAAATCGTTCCTTCCCTCACCAGAAAACGGAACATTCCCCGCAAGGTACTGAGAACTCTGCAGACTGTCCGTTCGGTGATCTTCCCTTCTTCCTGTCTATGTACAAGGTACTGAGAGATCAGGGCAGGATCAACTGTCCCAATTGCCACACCTTTTTCTGATAGAAAGTGAAAGAATCTCCTCAGTTCTCTCTGGTATGTAACTACCGTACCAGGGGAGAGATTCTTCTCTATCCGGATGTAATCTAGAAACGATTGGATCTGTAAAGAGTTGCGATCAGTTTCCATTCTTCCCACCGGATACTTTCCGATACCGGAGGACAGCCGGAATGCCTAGTTCATCGTCTTTGTACATTTCTTCGTGAAAGAGATCTTCTGTCCCCTTAGAGGGTTTCCCGCTGGTTAATTTCACCCATTCGTCGAGGGAGATATAATCGGACTTTTTCGTTTTTTCCCCTTCCTCACTATGACCTTTCTGTGAATGGCTTCTACTGGATGGGAAGCCTGTAGCAATCACAGTAACTCGAATCTCATCGTCCAGCGTTTCGTCGATGGTGTTTCCCGCAATGATCAATGCCTCCTCGTCCGCGTTGGCGGTGATGATTCGGAGAATCTCCTCGTATTCGCTAAGAGTAAAATCATTTCCTCCCGTTACATTCACCAGGATTCCCTTTGCCCCTTCGATGTGAGCATCCTCTAGCAAGGGATTGTTGATGGCATTGGTAGCTGCATCGACAGCTCGATTGTCTCCATGCCCGACACCGATTCCCATCAACGCATCTCCCTGACCCTTCATGATGGTACGCACATCGGCAAAATCTATATTGATTTCACCAGCTTTGGTAATGAGATCTGAAATCCCCTGTACCCCTTGCCGAAGAACATCATCCGCAAGGAGAAAAGCCTGCTTGATCGGAGTTTTTCTGTCTACGATCTTCAGCAAATGTTGATTGGGAATGATGATCAATGTATCGACTGCCTGCCTAAGTTTTCGGATCCCTTCCTCGGCAAGCTTCATCTTTTTCCTTCCCTCGAAGTCGAAGGGTTTCGTCACTACAGCTACGGTCAGAATTCCCAAATCTTTCGCAATAGACGCAATAACTGGTGCTGCACCAGTCCCCGTGCCTCCTCCCATCCCAGCAGTTAGGAATACCATGTCCGCACCTCTGATGATGTCCTGTAGCCGTTCCTTGTCTTCCAGGGCCGCTTTTTCCCCTATCTCTGGTATTCCTCCGGCACCCAACCCACCCGTTAATTTTGTCCCAAGGGGCAGCCGAATATCTGCTCGGGAGTTCTGCAAAGCCTGTAGATCCGTATTCACCGCAATGAATTGAACATTCTGCAATCCCACGCTGATCATGCGGTTAACGGCATTACTTCCACCCCCTCCCACACCGATCACTTTTATGATCGTTGGGTTTGCTCCACTGTCTTCGATCAGTTCTATCGTCATGTTCCCCCCCCATTTTAAAATTTGTATTTCTATTCAAAAAAATTTCGGAACCACTGTTTCAAGGAAGTTAGCAACTTTCCCTCGGTTCTCTCCTTTATTCCTCCTTCTCTTACGGAAGGTATCACATGTTCTGCAGCAAACATTACCAATCCTACACCGGCTGCATATTCCGGGCTTTGGTATTCCCCTACTAGGCCACCAAGATTAGTAGGTAATCCCACCCGAGCTGGATACCCGAAGATGTCTTGAGCAAGTTCCACTGCTCCTGGTAACAGAGCCCCTCCGCCCGTGAGCACCACTCCCCCACTCAAACGTTTACTGTACCCTTTCTTTTCCACCTTCTCGCGCACCATGGAAAAGATCTCAGCTATGCGGGGTTGAATGATGGCACAGATATCCTTCCTAGATACAGCCAGAGGCGGTCTTCCCCCAAAGCCAGGAAGAATCACTTCCTGTCCTGGTTCGATCAGAGAAAAATGGCAGCAGCCCGCCTCCTTCTTTATCCGCTCCGCATTATCTACAGGGATCTTTAACATAATGGAAAGATCTCCAGTAACTTGCGCACCCCCGATGGGAAGTACGTTCGTGAAATAAGGAGCTCCATCCAAGTAAACGATAAAATCGGTCGTTCCCCCTCCTAAATCGATCAGTAGGGCCCCAAGCTCTTTTTCTTCCCTCGTCAACACAGCCTTCGCTGCAGCCAACGATTCCAGAATGATTCCTTCCACCTTCAAGCCTGCCCGATTGATACATTTAATCAGATTCTGAGCAGAGGTTACCGATCCTGTAATAATATGGACTTCTGCCTCCAAGCGAACTCCGATCATATCCAACGGGTCTTTTATACCGCCCTGATCGTCCACAATGTATTCCTGGGGAATGACATGGAGCACTTCTCTATCCATTGGAATCACGATCGCTTTTGCTGCTTCAATCACCCGATCTATATCTGACTGGGTAATCTCTCTCCCTTTCCCTGTGACCGCTACCACCCCCCTGGAATTGATGCCTTCAATATGCCCACCAGAAATGCTGGTGTATACGGTATCGACCTCCCTACCGGACATTAACTCCGCTGCCTCAACAGCCGATGCAATAGACTTTAGGGTAGACTCGATATTGATTACCACCCCTCTACGTAAACCATGGGAGGGACTTCGTCCGATTCCCGTAATCTCGAGAGACCCTTTCTCGGTTACCTCCCCGATTACCACCGTTACTTTCGTGGTTCCAATATCGAGGCCTACCACAATGTTATCTACCGGCAATCGTGCCCCCCCTCATCCGGTACAGGATGTTCCCTGTTCTAAAATCTATTTCTTCGACCTTGTCAAGTAGATGCTCTTTCTGCATTACATCTAATACCATGAGAGCTGATTTGAATGTCTCAGTTGAAAACTGTTGCCCCATACGAACAGGTACAGGATACTTGATTGGATATGCGATCAGTTCGTACGCATCTTCTCCCTTTTTAATAATTCTAAACTCAGAAAAACAGTTCAAAATTCCTGATTCTTCCAAGCGAGTTTCCACAATTGTTCGAATCATACGGGCGAGCACGAAGGGGAACTTTACACCCTCTGTAGCACCTTCGATCCGGATACCTGTGAAAACCGGTAAGGAAGCATCCCATTCTCCCTCTTGCGGAATAAACAGGTTGAGATCTTCATCGAAGGCAAACAATTGAGTAGATACATCTGTTTCCATCAGAGCGATTCCTATAGGTTTTCGGGTTTCCAGCGTAATCATCACCTTATTGGGGAATACTTTTTCTACTTTAGCAGACCTAACCCAGGACACTGTCTCCAACTTTTTCTTTAGGGTTAAAGTATGGACTTTATGGTATGGGACAGGTCCCTGTAATTGGGAAATCCTCAATATCTCCCCTTTGGGAATGGGAGCATCACTTTTAATAATCACGGATTCTACCAATAATTTCGGAGCAATGGTGAATTGGTACAGGAGTTCTCCAACACCAATGCCCGCAAGAATCACTAAGAACACCCGAATAGATCGATGTAGCTTTCTCTGAGGTCTAGGGATACTCTCTGATGTATACAGTACATAATCTGCCATTACCAGCCCCCTCGTTCTGTCTGGACCTGTCGGGAAATATTTAGAAGTAGCCCACACATGATCAGTGAGATCAACAAGGAGGATCCTCCTGACGAAATAAAAGGCAGCGGTATTCCTGTTGCAGGAATGACCCCTGATACTACGGAAAGATTCGTAAGAGCTTGAATAAGAATGGAGGATGTAAGTCCGAACGCAAGGTACCGTTCATAGGAGGATCTCATAGAATAGGCAATGGCATATCCTCTTGCTGCAAAAGTAATAAACAAACCAAGAATTAAAAGTATTCCGATCCAACCTAACTCCTCCCCAACGACTGCTGCAATGAAATCGGAATGGGCTTCAGGGAGCCCTCCTAATTTGCGCGTTCCTTGTCCGATCCCAGTCCCCCAAAAACCACCCTTCAAGAGAGCATTCCGGGCCGCAAGGACCTGAAAACCTGCTCCTGTAGGATCTAAACCAGGATTCAGAAATGTTAGCAGGCGTTGCACCCGATGTTCCTTCGTAAACAAAAGGTAGATCCCAATAGGAGTGATGGTGAGAAGAAAGATAAGAAGGTACCGGAAAGGAACACCAGCTACATAAAAACAAACAAAACCTAAGAAGAACAGAAATGCGGCTGTAGAGAAGTCATTCTGTAGATAGGTAAGTGCACTGAGAACAAGAATCACTACCGCGGGAGGAAGAATCGCATTTAAAGGATCATCCAGTCTGTCCTGTTTCTTTTCCAATATGAAAGCTAGATACAACACCAGAGATAGCTTGGCGAGTTCAGAAGGTTGGAAAGATAGCCCAAACAGTACAATCCAACGTCTAGCACCCAAGAGTTTCGGAGAGACACCGGGAACCAAACAGATGGCCATTAGAAGAAGGGACACAAGGAGAATGTGAGGGGTAATTCGTTTGATCCATTCCAATGGAGTTTTCATGGCGAGGACAGCCAATACCCCTCCTATCCCTACCCAAAGAGTCTGACGACGTACGAAATAGTAGGGATCCTTGAACACGGTTAAGCCCCTGTGGTAGGAAGCAGAAAAAAGAATCCCCAAGCCCAGCCCAACCAGGAGTATCAGGGTTGACACAAGAAGGGTATCTACCTCTTTGGTTTCCTGTTTTTCTAAAACGAAGGCATTCCTCATCATTATTGTATCTTCAAAGTAGAGAGGCTCAAAATTAAAAAGAGCCCTCCCAGAATCCAAAAACGAACTACCACCTTTACCTCTGGCCACCCTTTTAGTTCGAAATGATGGTGTAAAGGTGCCATTAGGAATACCCTTTTTTTCTTCCATTGATAGAACGCTACCTGGATGATGACCGAAGCCGCTTCCATCACGAATACTCCCCCAATCACCAGCAACAGAATTTCCTTTTTCACGATAAGGGCTAAAGTCCCAAGAATCCCTCCTAAAGCAAGACTACCTGTATCTCCCATCATAACTTCTGCGGGATGGGTATTGAACCATAAGAATCCAACCGCTGCCCCTACATACGCTAAACAGAGAATCGCCAGTTCCCCTGTTCCAGGGAGATAAGGGATTTGGAGATACGTAGCATAGTCCTGCCGTCCGGATAGGTAGCAGATTACCGCAAAGGCGATTCCTGCCATGATGACTAAACCGGTGGCTAAACCATCTAAACCATCAGTAAGATTCACCGCATTGGAAAAGCCTACTTGTAGAAGCACCGCAAAAGGGATCCACCACCATCCCAAATCTAATATAGGTTCCTTGAACATGGGGATATAGAGTTGGGTAGTATAGGGGTTTCTATTGACGAATAAGTATACGGCAACTGCCGTAGCCACGGTAAATTGCCCCAAAAGCTTCACCCGTGCAGGGATTCCAGCTGAGTTCCTACGGAAGATCTTCAACATGTCATCGATGAACCCTACAGCTCCAAATCCCAGCGTACAGAAAAGCAGGATCCAGGTGTATCGATTCCGAATATCCTGCCAAAGGAGAAGAGAAATCACGATGGAGAAAATCATCATGATTCCTCCCATGGTGGGAGTTCCAGCTTTAGAGAGATGAGTCTGTGGCCCATCGGTGCGAATAGATTGTCCCGCTTTCAGGTCTCGAAGGAGCTGGATGATCTTTGGACCGAAGATGAAGGCAATCAATAAAGAGGTCACCGCTGCATACGCGGCTCGAAAGGTGATGTATTGAAAGATGTTGAAAGGTGTGAATACCTTGACCAGTGGATAGAGCAACTCTTTAAGCATGATCTCCCTCCGTAGGATGGGGAACAATATAGGAAACCACCCGCTCCAGTTCTAAACTCCGGGATCCTTTGATCAACACGAGATCTCCTTCCTTGAGGAACTCCTTCAGTTTTGTAGCTAGAACCTCGATTCGCTGTTCCAGGAATACAGGAACCCGATGAGCGGAACTTTGCAACATTTGGTATACCGTTTCCATCGCCTCTCCGTACAAGAATACCCCATCGAGTTTCTTCTGAAGGATCCATTCACCCAATGTTCTATGAGCTTCTCCCTCATACGATCCCAGTTCCTTCATCGAGCCGAACACCCCAACCCTTCTGCCGGACCATTCGATCTCGTGAAAGAAGTTCAAAGCTTCCTGCATTGAATTGGGATTTGCGTTGTAGCAATCTAGAAGGATTGTTATCGGGCCTTCGATAATCTGACTTCGCCCAAAAAGAGGTTTCACGGATTCTAAACCCATTTGAATCTCCGAGATTCCAACTCCCAGTTCTTTACACACTGCGATGGCTGCTAATGCGTTTCTCAGGTTGAACCTTCCAATCAATGGGAACCGAATCCTCCTCCCTTCTAGATACATTTCCCATCCCTTTAAACCCAGATTCTTTGCCCCTCCATATCCTGGAGTGGTTCGTTCCCCAAAGGTCTGGATCCTGGCTTTTACTCCTTCTTTTAAAAATGGTGCAAAGGCCTCGTCTTCATGGATAAATCCAACCCCTCCACTGGGTAAACTCAATAACAATTGTTTTTTTTCCGCTGCTATCGCTTCCTGCGAGCCAAGGTTCCCTATATGGGCAGTTCCAATATTGGTGAGGATCCCTATTTCAGGTTTAACAATCTGCGCTAGAGCTTGTATTTCTCCTGGATGATTCATCCCCATCTCAAACACTGCCCACCGATGATCGTCCTGCACTTCAAATACAGAGAGAGGAAGTCCTATTTCCGAGTTCAGATTTCCCCTGTTCATGAAGGTAGAACTGCTCTGGGATAGGATCGTGCCTAGAATTTCCTTCGTGGTTGTTTTCCCATTGCTCCCGGTTACCCCAATCCTGTGAACCTTTTTCTTTCGTAGGTAACCTTCGGCTAACTTGTGAAGGGCTTCAAGGGGAGAGGGTACAATGACATAAGCTCCTCTGTACTTCACTGCATAACTCTGGAGGGAATCCCGACTTTGGTTCCAGAACTCAAGAGCTACGAAGGAGGCTTTTCCACCTTTTGAAAACACTTCCTGAATATAGTAGTGACCATCTGTTCTCTCCCCTTTCAAGGGAACGAACAAGCACCCTCTGGAGGCTTGTCTGGAATCAGAAATTACCGACGTAATCCCACCTTGTTCAGTTAAGGGAAGATAGTACGGACTTCCCCCTACGATTCGAACAATTTCTGAAAACTGGAAAAGCACCCTACCCATCGGTGTTCTTCCCCCCTAATGAGGGACGGATCTCGATATACGTATCCACAGAAGGACGTTTGAGACCTAGTGTGTTCTCTGCTAGAGCCCGTATTCTAGCAGGGAAATTGAGGATAGAAATCGCGATGATCCTTCGCTTATTTTCCTCTATCAACCCTACTTGGTCCATCTCTATCTTTCGAATCTCCTTTCTCAATGTGGCAAAGCGAAAAGACTGCCACGTGTTTAGAAAAAATAAAATGGGAACAAGAGTAATTGCACCATATTTCAACCAATTTCTAAGCTTTTTCATCCTATTCTAACCTTCCTCAGAAATCTTCTCTATTACCCGAAACTTTGCACTCCGCGAAGGTGGATTGTTCTGAACTTCTTCCTCCCTTGGTCGGATAGGTTTTCGAGTAACTGGTAGAGCAATTTTTTTGTGCTCCGTTTTAGGAATCGGCATATTGGTGTCTTTCATAGAGATGTTACCCTTTTTACGGAAAAAATGTTTTACGATTCTATCTTCCAATGAATGGAACGAAATTACCCCAATCCGTCCACCCACTTTAAGAAGGTTAAAAGCTCCCTCAAGCCCTCTCTCTAACCGTTCCAACTCAGTATTTACAACAATCCGTAATGCTTGGAAGCACCGAGTAGCTGGATGAATCCTCCCATACCGATACTTAGCAGGTACTGCATCCCAAATCAGATCGGCCAGTTCTTTCGAAGTGCGTATAGGTGTCTGCACTCGAGCTTCCACAATAGCTCTAGCAATCCTTTTTGCAAACCGTTCTTCCCCAAACCGAGAGAAACAAACGCTCAATTCGTCCAACGGAGCAGTATTTACGATCTCCATCGCTGTTCTACCTTCGGTTTTACCCAATCTCATATCCAGTGGTTCATCCCGTAAAAAACTGAACCCCCGGCCGGATCGTTCATAATGATAGGAGGAAACTCCTAAATCAAACAAAACTCGATCCGGCCGTTCGTTCAGTGGGTACCGAGAGAAGAACTCATCGAACCACCCCTCGATTCCCTGGAAGCGGTCTCCAAAATCCCTAAGGCGACTCCGAGCTAGTTGTAGAATGGTTGGATCTGCATCCACCCCAACCACCCGGAGATCTGGGAATGATTGAAGGAAGGCCTCAGAATGCCCCCCCTCGCCCACCGTACAATCGATCAACAAGGACTTACCAGCGGGGGGTGCCAAAAACTGTAGAACCTCTTCCTTCATAACCGAGGTGTGTACTAATTTCATCCTATCCCTCTCTAATATCTCCCAGTTTTAGAAAGAAACTAGTCCCCCCAGTTCCTCTGCTGCGTCCTGGAATACCTTTTCATTCTCCTTCCAGTACGCTTCATATATGTCAACATCCCAGATCTCGATGTATTTCTTGATGCCTAGGATGACCGCTTCCTTTTTCAATCCCGCATATTCCCGAAGACTTGCGGGTATGTTGATTCGTCCTGCCTTATCTACCTCTACCTCTTGGGCGGGTGCCACAATTCTTCGTTGAATCAGACGTGCTTTAGCATTGAAGGGAGAGGTAGAATCCATCAGGTTATCCGAAATCTTTTTCCACTCCTCGGGTGGGAATAACCATAAACAGGTATCAATCCCACGGGTCAGAATAAGAATATTACCCGCAATTTCTCCACGGATTTTCGAAGGAATCATGAGTCTCCCCTTTTCATCCACTGAATTGCGGAATTCTCCCGTAAGCATCCTAATTTACCCACTTTTTCCTAAAGTTTACCACTTTTTCCCACCGATATTTATACTATCCTATCTTTTTCTATTGTCAACGGTGGTAAAATTGAAATATTCTGTTTTTCCTTCGGAGGGAGAAAATACGTACATCTTTGTTAAGCAGAAATTTGGACTTTAAGGAATGAATGTATTAAAATGTGAGATTAGAGAAATCTATCCTAGCGAGTCCGTTTTTGCCTGCGGAATATGCGATAGTCTATCTTGGGGAACACGATGTTCTTCTTTTCTAGTTTCGTTAACCATTCTGTGCTGACCACACCCGAACAAAGGGCATCGTAAATTCTAGTAAAGTTCTGCAGATGCTCTAACACTCGACGTTTCGCGTAGGTAACGGTAGTACCTGCATGGATAATGAATGGCCAATCTGAAGCCTGGCTTAACAACACTTCTCTAGCTGCTTGATTCAAAGCCCTTGCCTTCAAGCCTTTTTCATCCGGATACCTATCTGTCAGATCTACCATCCGTTCAATCGCTTTATGGGTATGTCGATACAACCAATCGGTGCCGCCATCTAACCAGACTTCAGAGTATCCCTGGTTTCCCCAACTAGAGTAGACTGGTTGCCCCTTCTGAACCGCGCTGTAATCCTTTAAATACTGAGAAGGATGAATGCTTTCCAACTCATCCTGCTGACTTAATGTGCGAAACAATGCCTCGATCCATTGGGGCCCCTCAAACCACCAATGCCCGAATAATTCCGCATCAAAGGGACAAACGAACACCGGAGGAATATCCATTAACGTATCCAATTTATGCAATACGTTCGTACGGGTGTAGATAAAATTTTCTGCATGCTCTACCACTTTCTTCGAAGCTGCTACAGGGTTGTATAGTTGTTTTTCCCCCTCTTTCCCCGTAATCGCATAGTATTTAAGCCCGGTGAAACACCTACTATGTCCATCGGGTAAATAGGGAGCTATATAATCAAGAGGTAGATCCAATCCAATATCTCGATAGAAATCCCGATATACAAAATCGCCGGGATACCCCTCAGTAGCGGACCAAACAGAATGAGAAGCTGCCATGTCCCTGCCGAAAGCATACAAACCATTCGGGCATTCCACAGGCGCAAAAATCCCATATTTAGGACGGTCTTTCATGAAAAGGATTCCATGGGTAGCAGTGAAGAAATAGGTAATGCCTATCTCTTTCAAAAAGGATTCAACCCCTGGATAGTATCCCATCTCAGGAAGCCAGAACCCCTTTGGGGTTTTTCCGAATACCCCCTGAACAGTTTCAAGGGCTGTAATGAGTTGGGCATAGACTGTTTCTGGGTAGGAAGAATATAACGGAAGGTAGGCATGAGTCGCACTGGTCAAAATGAGTTCAATGCGTCCTCTTTTACAGTAATACTCGATCCCTTTCAGGATATGCTGGTCATAGAGGGTAGTGAACTCCTTTAAATTGGCTTCGTGTAAATCCCTGTACATGGATAAAATAGGTTTGTACTCCGGGTTTCCCTTGGTTCTTTCTTCTTCCTTTCCTAACAAGTCCAATAACCGCTCTGTATACCGAATATATCTCCGCTGTAATTCTCCATCTTCCAGCATGGTAATCAATGTAGGTGAGATAGACATTGTGAGCTTCCACGGAATCCCGTCCTGCTCCAACCGATTGAATACCCGTAGAAGGGGCAAATAGGTTTCCGCAATCGCCTCGAACAACCAATGCTCTTCAAAAAAATCCTCATATTCCAAATGGCGTACGTAAGGAAGATGGGCATGTAAAGCTAGTATTAAAAATCCTTTGTGCATGCTGTCCGACCCTTTTCAGAGAGACTGTAACGCTTCATCGCTAAGACCAAGCCGGTCTGGCTTTGTGGGTTTTGTGTATAGAATATCTAATTTTTCGAGTTCCATGAGAAGATAGAGAGAATTCTGTTTCAAATCAGGTGAACTCAACAGTTCTTCGAAAGAGTATACTGGAGGGACGTACTGTACATCCGATTGACTCACGATGAACTCCTGCTGCTTCGAAGTAAAAACCAATGCAACGGAATAGTAAGTATCTTGTACAGGAAGATTCACATACCAGGAGTAGTCCTTACAACCTAAATCAATATCAAAGGAATCTACCACTTCGGCTGAAGAATATTGCTCTCCCTTAGGTAAACCTCGATACCTGAGGACACGTAAAACAATGTTCTCAGCTTCTAATTCCCTCTTCAGGGCGGAAAGGGAACCCCCTTTTACGTCCCAATATACGTACGCCCAATAGGGATCTCTCAGGAGAAATTGGATCTTCGTTTCATGATATGACAAGGGAAGCATGGTCTCTATGTTTTCTTCAGAAGTACTTTCGATATCGAGTAGAGTTAGATCATACTTCTTCTGTGAGACCTGCATGAGATTGTTGTTTTGGAGTTCCTGTTCTTCCTGTTTTTCCTCTAATACTTCTAAAATGGCGTCGATCAAGAGAATCCGTTCCACATCGTCAGGAACATCCAGACCTTCGAGGGCGGCTAGTTTGCGTAAGGCTTCATCTGTGAGGGCTTCCAAACGCTCTCGATTCATTTCGGCCTCCTAACATTCAAGGCTTTCCCATCCTAGGAAAACCTTCCCTGCATGTCAAGAGTCGCGATACCTAGACCTTCTCCAGATGAAAAAGCATCACATCCCCGAAGCCATACCTCTTAGCTGCTCGATCTAGTACACCCTTGATCCATCGAGGAGCCAATCCTTTTGCAATTCCACCCCAGGTTTGAATGTGTAAGATTTTAAAGCCCTTATTCTGGACTAACCAAGACAAAGTACGCTTAGAAAAGAGGTGTAGATGATCCGGGATGCACGATCGCCACCGATTCCTTAATAGTCTTGCTTGGAATCCGGACCGATTAGGGGTCACCAATACGAACTGCCCACCCTCCTTCAGAAGAGTATGCACTCGAAGGAGAAATCCAACTGGATCGGTAAGATGTTCGATCAGGTGTGATGCATGAATGAAAGAAAATGTCTCTTTTTTAAATGGAGCATCCTCCAAAGTTCCGATAAAGATGGGAACACGCCTTTGGGTCATCCCATATTTCGCCGAAGCTTCGCAGATTTCTACCCCCTGAACTTTCCATCCTCTTTCCTGCATGAAGGATAGGAGCATCCCCGTAGCACATCCTACGTCCAGAAACGAGCCCTGCTCCCGTAAAAGAGGCTCCCAATTAGAGAATCGGATATCCTCCAACCCTAACTTCATGAGGTTGAAAAAATTGGACTCGTTTTCCAGTTCATACTGGAAATACTCTTCCTGATATCGGGTTTTTAAATCATCGAAGACAGGTTGGGGATTCTGGTACACATGGGAACAACGGGTACATAGAACAAAGCGTGCTCTAGGTATTTGCCAGTAAAGTCTTTCTTCATGCGACCCACAGAGGGGACAAGAGATTGGGATATACTTCTCGTGTTTAGGGATGGTACTAGTATAGGTATACAAGGAAGTCACTCCACTCGAAACCGATACAGCTGGTTCCTTTCATTTCCAGAGAAATCTCGTGCCACAATCTCTAAGTTCAGAACCCCCGGATTTAGGTTAACAGTACCTAACTTCATTCGGAACCCGTCCTTGGAATAAAGTTTATCGTATGCAAGACCCTCCGAGGGAAATACTCGCGTAACACCACCTTGTTCTTTCAAAGTATCCATGGTAACCATAAATCGTTCCTGACCATTCAGATAAAGGCTCACCTTATAAATGCCCATAGGCCAGAACGTCGGAACAGCTGCGCTTAAATCGAACACCTCTGCCGTAACTTCCCATATACCCTTTGGTACAGGTTCTGTTGTAGGAAGTAGAATCATTCGGTCCTTCTTTTCCAATTGGGCATTCCGAATGATAGGCCGGGATGTATCCTTTACAGGGGGGAGAAGAAGAAGGGGGTTTACGAATTGTTTTGCTTCCAGATCATAGGTAAAAAGACTTAAGCCGATTATGGAGGTAGACCCAGTTAACCCAGTTTTCCCTAACCCATCGTTTTTTTGAAATTTTGTTTTTCCTGTTTTCTGAATTAAGTTTCCAAAATCCAAATGTGCATAAATGGATCGAAGAGTATTCCCATGTTGCAGCACTACAAAAGAACCCAAAGGGTATGGTAGTGAAGCAACGGATCCCTCGGAGCAAAAAAAGATGAGCTCGCCTTCTTCGATAGGTTTTACTTCGGTGTTGTTTGCAGAAATGCGAATACCTCTCTCGAAACCTTCTGTCCCTCCCTGCGCAAAAACCGAAAGGATCCTAGGCTCTGTAGGCCACTGGTAAGACCAAACGATTTTAGTTCCTCCCCAAATACTGAGAAACGATAGGATCAAGAATATCTTTGTTCCCCTCATCCCAACTTCACCTGATATTTTATGATTTTCTTTTTGAATCCTAGAAAAAACTTTCCTTCTTCGCTCTGAAACCAAAAAGGACCCTGCACATCAAGAGATTTTAAAAAAACCCTTTTCCCCGTGTCAGTGATACCATACACTTTACGTCCTTCGTCCTGTTGAGTTGAAAAAAGCAACAACTTATCGATTGGTGAGGTAGCAATGGTTTCTATTCTTTCACGTAAAAGGACCTTTCTATCTGACTCTTTTCCCCGTCCCACTATGGAAAGACCTTCTGCATCTTCCATTACGAACTTTCCCGTCCTAGAGTCCAGCAGTCCTTGAATGGGTCGTCTAAAGTCACTGTTCAATTGGAAACTCCGCACTCGTTTATACCCTACGGGTGTTTTTTCCCATAGAATTCCTCGCTGTGGATTGAGTCCACACACAACGCCCATCATTCGATCATCCTTCGTTAGGGATGTGAGATATAGTACGCTATAGGGATCTGGAGACAATTTCTCTTGGAAAACTACTTCTCCTTTGGCCCCTATTACCAGCAAAGTCCCATCCCAAAGCCCTATGGCAGCAGTGTCGGTCCCCGCATCCATCGAAGTGATTAGTTGATTGAAATCTCTTTTCCAGAGAATCTCCCCTTCGAGAGTCACTTCTGTTACTCCGCAGCCATCTGCTGCAAGTACAAAGAATCGATCTTTCCGTGCGAAGGGATATCCTTCTAGTTGCAAGGTTGAAAGGATATTCCCCAAAGGATCCTTAACCACAAGATTTTTAGGTATAGCGGAATAATTGATGAATCCTCGATCGGTCACTAACGCAGAATACAGTACGGATTCTCTATACAACAAATCCCCAGTCTCCGATACATAACCGATCGTCTTCCCCAATAAAAAACCAGTTACTCTTTCTTTCGAGGTGGGTGACCGTTGCCCCATTGTCGATAGAGGAGCATCGACAGGGTGAATCCATTGTAAAACCAACAGCAATTCTTTACCCAAAGGAATGGGAAACAGACCGATGTACCCTATCAGGATGATGATATAGATGAACAGGCCATACCTACGCTGCTTGTCGTCCATGTCTCCCGTAGCTTATAATACAGGTTGGAGGGATGTCAACGAAATGTCATCGAATGCTCCTTATACGGAGCTAATAGAAGCAGCTAGAAAAGCAGCTGAACTCGCCTATGCTCCCTACTCTCATTTTCGGGTAGGTGCAGCTCTACTTTGTAAAGATGGTTCAATAGTTACAGGCATCAATATTGAAAACCGATCCTTTGGACTTACCGTGTGCGCTGAACGGGTTGCCATCTTCTCTGCCCTTTCACAAGGGAAACAAAAGTTCACCGCTTTAGCCATTGTTTGTTTGGATGCTGACTACCCAGTGTCTCCCTGTGGAGCCTGTCGACAGGTGATCTCTGAATTTGTTCCCAAAGATTTTCCTATTGTATTTGCAGGAGGGAACGGGAGTTTCATTCGTGCCACTCTAGAGGCTTTGTATCCCTACGATGCACTCCATGAGTTAAGAAAGAACGGCTAGTTTTCCCCGGATTTGATCGACGGAGTCCGTTTCGTGTCTGCCCGGCGTTCATCATCTTCCATCTTTTGAGTCCATACTTCTATTTTCTTTCGGATCGTCTCAGCGTTGGTTCCATCCCCTAAGAGCATGTAAAGCCTTCGAAGGGCTCCTAGGTAATGGATCGCTAGCTTGAAATCATCGATCCGCAAGGTGGACAGCTCATATTTTTCCCGATAGCGGTCAGCTGCCTTTTGTAATAAATCTTTCACCAAATTCAAATGAGCGGTTCGAAATTGGTACCCCTCTGAACGGGGGTCCAATCCCTCGGCTAGGTTTTTGAAGTTGAATATGTTTTTCGCGACAGTGGCAAACCTTCCCTCCAACTCCACGAAAGACCATTTCCATTTCGAGTTTTCTCCAAAGGCCTCCATGACCGACTGTATGGTAAACCCAAGTTTTCTTATGAGGGCATACCTCTTCTCATCTTCCATCCCTTCGATCTGTTCGACTTTTTCCTTATAATCCGAATAGGGTGCGTCGATCAAATTGGAAACCACGTCTTCCAGATAAATAATACATTTATAGCAACTCTTACGAGCCTCATTCAGATATGAGTCGTTCTTTACAGACAACAGTGACACAGATATCTCGTTTAATAGAAGATAGTAGGAGGCAAGATTCAAACTTTCTTCTGCAAGGTTAATCTTGACATAGGCTGAATTGGAATCCCCCTTTTCAACGAGTTTCAACAGATTCTTTTCTCTCTGCATGATTTGTTCCAAAACGGTTTTATACTCTTTCACTTTTTCAAAGTACCGTTTCTTTGCCTCTGCACTAATCTTTCCCATATAATCTCCGAGTGAAAACTCAACCTCTGTTATACTTAGTTAGTAGCTCTTCTGCATGGATCAAAGACACCTTTCCCTCAGGTTCACCCGAAAGCATTCGAGCAATTTCCCTGATCCGCTCGTCATCTTTAATACTTTTAATATCGGTTCGAGTTCGATCTCCATCCACTAGTTTCATTACTTTAAAATGTTGATCTCCACGAGCCGCTAAGGAAGCTAAATGGGTGATAACCAATACCTGTTTGGAACGGGAAAGAGTATGCAAATAGTCACCTACTACCACAGCAGCTTCTCCCCCTATACCCGCATCTACCTCATCGAAAATCAAACATCCAATCGAATCTGCTTCAGCAAGAACTGTCTTGATAGCCAGCATGATGCGGGAAACTTCTCCTCCCGATGCAATTTCTTTCAGAGGTTTCAACGGTTCCCCTGGATTGGGAGAAATGAGAAAGCTTACCGTATCATACCCATAGGGTCCGCAGATGATGACACCAGGGCTCGATTCTTTGCGGGAAAGAGACACTTCGAAACGAATCTTCTTCATTCCTAACCGTGTGAGAGCTTCAGTAATCAAGTTTTGAAGTCTAGATGCTTCCTGCTTTCGAATTTCTGAAATCTTACCCGCTTCATCCTGCAACTGCTTTTCTATATTCCTGACTGCCTGATCGATGCTTTCCATCTCCGAAGTAGTAGCCTCTAATTCTCGGATTCGTTCTTCCGATTTTTCTTTGAATTGAAAGACATCGCCTAAAGTAGGGCCATACTTTTTCTCTAACCTATAAAGAATTCCTAACCGTTCCTCAATCTTCTCCAACCGCTCAGGGTGGAATACCCTTTTTTCTGCATACGCCTTCAAGGATTCAACAATATCCAGTATCTCGTAATACACCGTTTCCAATCGTTTTTGGTACATTCCAAGGGAAGCGTCAATGGGTATCAAGGATTGCAGAAGATTTAAACCTCGCCGAATACCTAACGCGACACCTTCCCTTCCAGCAGAGAGTTCACTAATGACTTCATCGAGGGTTTTTACCAATTTCTCATGAGATAGAAGAATCTTTTTCTCTTGTTCCAGTTCCTCTTCTTCCCCTTCCCGTACTTTGGCCTGCTCAATTTCCTCCACTGCGTACCGTAAATACTCTAACTCCCGGAATCGCTCCTTCTCGGATTGCAATAGTTCCTCTTTCTTTTTCCGCAAATGAGCTAACTCTTGAAACTTTTTGAAGAATTCTTCAACCCTATCCGATATACCAGCAAATCGATCTAGGAACTTCCGATGGTTTTCCTCATGGAAAAGGGACTGATGTTCATGTTGACCATGGAGATCTATAAGAAAGGAAGTAAACTCCTGTAAATCAGCTACAGTAACCGGTACGTTCTGAATATAACTTGCACCTCTCCCATTCCTACGTAGAATTCTCCTAAGGATGACCAAACCTTCTTCATGGGAAATGTCCCTTTGTCGCAGCCATTCCTCCGCATCCCTGTTTTCCGCGATTCGGATGACGGCTGTCACCTCCGCTTCCTCTGAGCCCGTCCGAATCACATCCGAACTTACCTTGGCGCCCAAAACCATCCCCAAAGCTCCTACTAAAATGGATTTGCCAGCGCCGGTTTCTCCACTTAGAATCGTCAAACCTTTGGTAAAACGGACGGTCAAAGTATCGATCAAAGCGTAGTTCCGGATGTGCAGTTCTTCAAGCATCGGGCCCTCCAGCCCAGTTTAGTTTTTCTTTCAACACGGTATAGAAAGATCGCTTATTGGTTTGCACTAATCGAACTCGAACGTCTGCCGCTTCGATCGTTATTCGGTCCAGTGGTTTTAGGGGTACCACAACTTGACCATCGGTAGTAAGAATGATGTCAGTTCGTTGTTTTGCATCTACCGTGATGGCGATGTATTCCGTAGTGGGGATTACCAGAGGACGATGGGAAAGAGTGAAGGGGCAGATGGGGATCAAGATCATTGCTTCCATTTCAGGGTGCAAAATGGGCCCTCCCGCTGCAGCTGAATACGCAGTAGATCCTGTCGGAGTGGAGACAATGACTCCGTCTGCACGATACCGAACGATTGGAAGAGTGGATAAACAGACAGAAAGATTCACGATCTTTGAAATTCCTGCAGAACCAATTACCATGTCGTTTAGAGCTGTTTGATCATGTACACAGATCCCATCCCGGTATACCTTGACCCGAATCATCATCCGTTCGGCGATTCGAAGAGTTCCATCCAGGTACTTCTCGAACGCTTCTTGCCATTCATCCTTTGCGATTTCTGTGATGAATCCGAAATTCCCCAGATTGATGGGTAAAATGGGGACTCCCTGTTCTGCTAGGAGACGAGCAGAGAAAAGAACAGTACCATCTCCTCCCAAGGAAAAGGCTAGGTCAAAAGGTTCTATATCAAACTGAGGAGGTTTTCCTTTAAAGCTAAGAACTGTTACGAAGAATCCTTTTGAGCGTAGGTAATCAGTAATAGTCGCTACTAAAGATTCAGCATCATTCTTTAATAGATTCGCAATGATAAGAATACGCTGTACTGCACGATGAACCTTCATGATCTTTTTTACTATAATGTTTCACCCTTTGATTGTAAAGGAGCGCTCTTTTTTCAAACCTGGGGGATCCCGTTCCTTTTCTTAGGGGAGAGAGGTAAGCACTTTTTGCATGTGTTCGATCGATGATTTTGTTAATGAAGGGTAGAGAGGGTATAGAAGGCAACGTAAATAAAGAGCTTGTGCAGCAGGAAAGTGCTTCCCCTGTTCAAAACCCATCCCTAAAATTGAATGCTGAAAGGCAAGTATTGTTTCGATCCCCTGTTTTCTACAGTATGCTTGAACATCTTTAAGACCCGAAGAAATTAGGATAGGAAACGAATAGTACACATTCTCGGCCTCATCTGGCTGGAAAAGAAGTTTATGCCGTGTACGAAGAAGGGCTTGAGAAAATAGTTGGGCAATATCCTTTCTTTTCGAAAGGAAGCGTTCAATACTCTGTATCTGGGTAATGCCCAGTGCAGCATTGAAATCGGGCAGTAAAATATCGTACTGATAGGGTTCTACTATCTTCTGGAGGATATTCACCTCCTTTCTTCCTTTACCTAAGACAAGAACCCCACCACCCGAAGTAATGATGCCATCGGGCTCTAAAGAAATCAATGTATAGGAGCCAAAGGTACCCAGACGGCGGTTCGCTGTGTTCGCACCAATCGCTTGCGACACATCCTCTATCAACGGAATACCAGTCTCAAGAAGTTTTTCAACCGGGGGTACAAATCCCAAGGGTGCAAAGGAAATAATGGCTCTTATGCTAGTCAGATCTAACTTAGCAAGTTCTGTTTCAGAGATGCATCCATTCTCTGGGTTCACGTCTACATAGACAGGTTCGATATCCATTTCTCTCGCCACTTTGGTATAAACAGAAGGATGCAAGGGAGTTAAAAGCACTCTGTCTCCCCGACTAAGACCCATAGCTTCGAATGCGATTTTTATGGCCCGCGGATACTCGCGGATCGCTATCCCTCCGGTTACGCCTAAATAATCTGCAACAAGCCGAACCAATCGAGACGAAAGAACTCCTGGCCCTAAGCTGTCTGTTACCATACAGGATAAAACCGCGTCCATGTCGCTGCGTTTAATAGAGGGACGAGAAATGGGGATTTGCATGGCTGTTACTTTCCGACGGCGGATAGTTTGTCTATCTGTTGAAGTTCCTTCGCACTGAATAGCTTCCGAATATTTAAAATTATCAAGTATCCTTCTTCTTGTCTGACTACTCCCTGGATATACTCTGCTCCTATCCCTGATATAATCTGCGGAGGAGGTTGAATTTGATCGTATTCTACCGTTACGACTCTTGCGACCCTATCTATAATGATACCTATTCTCATTCCATCTATATCCAAAATAATGATGCCACTCAGGATGGAATCTTCTTCGGAAGTCTCTGCTTTCTTGATATGAAAGCGTTTGTGCAAATTTACTACCGGGATTATATCATTTCTTAGTTTAAAGATCCCTTCCACATAGGATGGAGCGTTGGGAATAGGTCGAGTTTCCTGCAACCTTTGTATTTCTTTTACGTCCATTATATCGATCCCATAGGTCTCTTTTCCTAATTGAAATGTTACAAGCTGTAACTGACTCTCATGTTCTGCCATGTTCCCTCCAAGCTAACAACAGAATACTAGGAAACTGCTTTTTTAGCAAGTTTGATTCTTGTGGAGAAAGCAAAGCAATCATGCGAAAATTTATATTGAAAAAAACAATAAAAAAGCCTGGCGACGACCTACTCTCCCGCCTCCACCTGAGGCAGTACCATCGGCGCTGAAGAGCTTAACTTCCGTGTTCGGAATGGGAACGGGTGGGACCTCTTCGCTATGATCACCAGGCTTTGTATTGCTACGT